>NZ_VPAO01000058.1:0-16675 GCF_013419235.1 Acinetobacter sp. YH12098 | reverse complement strand
CGATTAATAAGTGCGCGGTTGTATGTAGACCAATTGAGAGTACGGTAAATTTTAGGTGTGGGCTTATTCATTTGAAAATTATATTGTGGAATAAGCCCTTAACGATAGGTTTGTGCAACAAAGCCCTATTCAACAACAAATGTTGGGCCTAAAGTCGGTATACAATTAATATGAAAAGTAAAATAAAAAATCATGACTTTGGTTATGATGTATTTAAACAGGATGTTCCTTTTTCTCAGTTAGATGAAGGAGACGTTCTACTTAAACCAGAAAATGATTCTAAACGTAATCATAATTGGTCATTTATTAGCATGAATGATGATTATATCGAATTGATTGATCAATCTTATGCAAGGTTAGGAAAAGGAATAAGTTTATTAATTCCAATGTTTCCATTATTTTTATTTTTATTTTACTACATTGGTATTCTTTCTTTTCTTGATAATTCTAGTGTAGGAGAGGCTTTTTTTTTCCTTATAGCTGTACTTTTTGTAATAGGACTTCCTTGTGTTGCATTTCTACGTCCTTACTTTAAATATGATCATAAACAACCTATTTGTAAGCCTGTTCTTTTTAATAGAAAAACAGGTAAAGTTTTTTTCTATATTAATGATCAAGAATATATAGAAAAGAAATGGACAGATGTAGTTTATATTATGGGCAGTAGTTTTGGGTTGTCTGGCATTCCATTACGAGAGCTTCGGGCACATATCATCGAAGACGGCATCCTAAAACATACCTTTGTGATTGGCTTTCCAATGATTGGAATATTTCGTACTCAAGGTTTATGGACTTTTATTTGTCATTTTATGATGAAAGGACCAGAGGAGCTTTACCCCAAACCGCATCCTATGTACGGTACCATCGATCCGTTTACCCAACTAACCTATTGTCAAAATGTTCAAGGTGCAAAAGAAAGCTGGAAAGAAACATGGCAATCTTTTCGAATCATTTATCATTATAATTGGGTTCCAGCTTTATTTGCTTATCCATTTGATGTGTGTAACTTTGTTGCACGAAGAATTTTATTGCATATCAAACCATTGCCCGTTTGGCATGAAGATGTAATTAAGAAAAACAAGATGGATCAGGAGCGCCCAGAGGAAGTCAGCGCAAAAGATAATTTTGAATTTACGGTGTTTAAAATGATGGATAAATAAAAAGCCCTTTCGGGCTTTTTTATATGTAAAGGGTTTAAGGCAATTGCTTAATCGGACTTCCACCCAAAGCTTGCATTAACGTCACATAAGCATTGTATTGACTCTGCTTGGTCTGAACCAAAGACAATCGAGCATTACGTGTGGTTTCCTGTGCATCTAACAAGTTTTTCAACGCAATTGCACCATTACGATAACGAACTTCAGTCAAACGCTCAGTCTTTTCTGCAAGCTGTACATTACGCTCTTGCAATGCAACTTGTTGACTTAACTCAGTACGATTGGATAGCGCATTTTCCACATCGGCAAAAGCCTGATACAAGGTCTGACGATATTGAATAATAGATTTTTCATAGTCTAAGTCACTAATCGCCAAATCCTTTTTCATATCGTTATATTGCAAGAACGGTAAACTCAAACTTGCACCCAAAGCCAAAGCAGGGTTTTGTAATAAATTACTCAAAGACGTACTACTCGAACCTAAACTGCCAGTCAAACTAATTGAAGGGTAGTAACTCGCTTTCGTTGCATCTTTATTTGCCAAAGCTTTACGTAATCTTAATTCGCTCGCTTGTAAATCTGGACGGCGAGACAACAACTCGGCTGGTAAACCTGCTGCAATCGTCGGTAATGCAATTCGAGGTAAACGCTGCGGCTCTGAAATATTCAGTTGTTGCACAGGTTGATGCAATAACACAGCCAATGCAGTACGTGTTTCCACTTTTTGTTGGGCAATTTGGCTTAAGGTCGCTTTTTGACTTTGTACCGACTGTTCCGCTTGGGTTAGATCTAAACCTGAAACGGCGCCGGCTTTATATTGCACTTTGACTAAGTCATAGGTTTTTTGCGTACTGGCTAAGTTTTGCTGCGCAATACTGTAGCGCTCATTTAAATAACCAAGCTGCCAATATAAGTTTGCTGTTGTCGCAATCAAACTTTGGGCAGTGGCTTGCAGGTCTTGTTCAGTTGCTAAAGCTTCCCATTTTGCGGCCTCAGTCTGGCTAGCCAAACGACCAAATAAATCTACTTCATAACTGACGCCACCACTGAGTGATACACCTTTTGATGAGTCATCACCTGAGTTAAGGTCAAAGTTATGTCCAGTAGAGACACTTGAACTCACGCGTGGCCCTTGTTTATTTTCAGCTAAACCTGCTTGTAGTCGAGCTTGCTGTAAATTAATACCTGCAACAGCAAGGTCTGTATTGGCAGCTAAAACTTGATTCACCAACTGGTTTAATTGAGCATCATTAAACAATGTCCACCATTGGTCAGCATAAGTATCTGCATGAACTTGCTGACTCATGGCTTTCGCATTTTGAAATTGCGTCGGGATTTGTGTTGCAGGGGCTTCATAAGGCGTCTTAACCACAGCGGCACAGCCGACTAAGCTACTTCCGAGAATGAAGGCACTTGCAAGTTTACTTAAGGTCATTTGCATCATTATTTCCTTATTCGCGAGAAAGCGCATCGACAGGGTTAAGCTGTGCGGCATTACGTGCAGGAATAAAGCCAAACACAATACCAATCATACTTGAGCAGACAAATGCAGCTACGATAGACGTCGTTGAATAGGCCATTTGGAATGTTCCACCGGCAAAATGACTAATCAATTGTCCAATACCTAAAGATAATAAAACCCCAAGCACCCCGCCTAAGATACATACCAACACCGCCTCAATCAGGAACTGCTGTAAAATGTCACTTTGACGGGCACCCACAGCCATACGTACACCAATTTCTTGAGTACGCTCAGTCACAGAAACCAACATAATGTTCATGACCCCGATACCACCGACGATCAATGAAATCACCGCAATAGCAGACACCAATAAGGTCATAGTTGCGGTGGTTTGTTGAATGGTTTCACGGATACTATCGGAGTTCTGTGTAAAGACATCTTGAGCGCCATGACGTTGCACCAATAAGTTCAATATGGCGTTCTCAGCCGCAGCACTTGGGTATTCATCTTTTACGCGGACAATGATGCTGCGTACATTCGACTGACCTAACATACGACTCATAACCGTTGAATACGGCAAATACACATTCAGGCTATCTGAGTTGCCCATCATGCTTTTTTGTTCTTCGATCACGCCAATGATACGGCTCGGCACACTGCCTAATAAAATCACTTGACCCACAGGGTTGGTGCCATCGGCAAAGAAGGTATTTTTAGTATTACTATCAATCACCACATCTTGCGCTTGCTCAGTCACGCTTTCTTTATCAAAAGGTTGACCCGAAGCGAAGTTCATTCCTTTGACATAGAAGAAATCTTCACTCACGCCATTCACTGTGGTCGACGCTTCTGTGTCTTTAAAACGTGTTGTAACAGATGAATTGACTGAAGGACTAACGCCATCGACATAAGGTTGTTCCGCAAGGGCCGTCGCATCGGCTGGAACCAATGTTTTTACTTGCGATGATCTTGAGTTATCACCAAATCCACGACCTTGATACACCGTGATGGTATTGGTACCTAAACTGCTGATATTTTCTAAAATCTGCTTTTGCGAACCATTCCCAAGAGCCACAACAGAAACCACAGAAGCGATACCAATAATGATCCCGAGCATGGTTAAAAATGTACGCATCCGGTGTGCATTCATGGCAAGGATCGCCATACGGAATGCTTCACCTAAACGGTCAACGGCAGAGCGCCAGCTTGAGGTTTTTTTCTGTGTGTTTGGAACGAGTTGTTGTTTTTCTAAAGGTTCATCATCTGTTTCAGGTACATTGGGCTGATCTGAGATGATATTACCGTCAGAAATTTCAATAATTCGAGTCGCATTTTTTGCAACATTATGGTCGTGCGTGACCAAAATAATGGTATGACCTTTGGCATTGAGTTCGCGCAAAATCCGCATTACTTCAATACCACTATTCTTATCTAGTGCACCGGTCGGTTCATCGGCAAGAATAACATCGCCACCATTCATGAGGGCGCGCGCAATCGATACACGTTGTTGCTGACCACCCGAAAGTTGACTCGGGCGGTTTTGAGTTTTTTCACCCAGTCCTAAGTCAGTCAGCAGTTGCTTGGCACGTGCATTGCGTTCGGTTGCATCTGCACCGGCATAGATTGCGGGAACTTCAACGTTACCTGCAGCATTCAAATCACCGAGTAAGTGATAACGCTGGAAAATAAAGCCAAAATATTCACGGCGTAACTGTGCCAGTTCATCTGGTTCAAGTTCACGCGTTTCGCGCCCTTTGACTTTGTAGCTGCCATTTGTGGGTTTATCTAGGCAACCTAAAATGTTCATTAGGGTAGATTTACCAGAACCGGACTGACCTACAATTGCTACCAGTTCACCTGGGTAAATCTCAAGATTAACCCCTTTTAGAATCTGGACTGTGCTTTCACCGGCAGGGAATTCACGAGTCAGATTCTTGACCTCGAGTAGAGGCGTCTGATTTTGACTCATCATTACATTCTCATTGGGCCGCCGCGATTACTGCGTTTTGCAGAATCATTACTAGTGTCTGAACCGTCGGCAATCACGACTTGATCACCTTGTTTTAAGCCACGAATCACTTGTGCGGTCACACGGTTATTTAAGCCAAGTAATACGGGTTGAGGTTGCGCAGCGCCATCCGCTTGTAATACACGCACCATGGCAACGCTCGCTTTACCTTGTTTGACCAGTGCCTTTTCAGCTTCAGTCAGTTCTAAACCTTTAGGACGATTTGGATGGTCTTTGTTCGATTTAGCTTCTGCGTTGGCATTTTTATCCGCAGATTGACCATCGGTAGACGTATTATTTCGGCTACGTTGTGGACGGTTTGAGGTTTGTACGGCAGCGGCAGGTACCGTTAAGACATTCTTGGCTTCATCTAAAATGATATACACCTGAGCGGTCATATCGATACGCAATTTGCCATCTTCATTTGGGACATCAAATAACGCATTGTAGTAAACCGCAGTACTTGAAGACGAAGAGGTATTGCTGTTGCTTTCGGTGTTAATTGAATTTGGTGCAGGTTCAACTTGGCGCAGGGTAGCATAGTGTTTTGTTTCACTGTCGCCCAACGTCGTAAAGTAAACACTTTGACCTTCTTGGACTTTCATGACATCGGCTTCAGAAATTTCAGCTTTAATGGTCATGGTGTTGAGTTTTGCCAATTTCACAATGGTTGGTGCACTTTGGTTGGCGTTTACGGTTTGACCTTCTTCCGTCACAATCGCCACGATGGTGCCATCCATGGGTGCAACAATTTGTGTATAGCCTAAGTCTTCTTTTGCAGTCGCTAAAGTTAAGCGCGATTGTTCGATTTGTGCATCAATGGCTGCAATATCAGCTTGTGCGGTTTTATAGCTTGCTAGCGCAGATTCTAGTTCTGCACGACTGGTCGCATCTTGAGCATACATCGCTTGTTGACGCTTATATTCAGCATCGACTTTGGCTAAATTTGCATTTTTTACTGCCAATTGCGCTTGTTGATTTTTAATACTGGCTTCGGCTGTTTTGAGGTCATTTTCCTGACGCACTGAATCAATTTGGGCAATCAATTGACCTTGTTTTACTTCATCGCCAAGTTGCACATACATTTTTTTTACTTGACCTGAAACCTGCGCTCCTACGCTGACCATTTTAGTTGCTTCAAGCACACCAGTGGCAAGCACTGAGTTTTCAATATCCCCACGGCTGACTTCGGCCGTAATGTACTGAGGTTGCTCTTGTTTTGGTTTGAAAAAATGCCATGCTGTGACAGCGATCGCCAGAGCAGCGATGATGGCTACGATCAATTTTGCTGGTTTTATTTTTGGCATGATTGGCAGTAAAGCGTTAAGAAAGTTATTTGAATTATAAGAGTTAAATACGGATAAATTGTGAATATTTTAGCAAAGAAGTAATGATTATTATTTCCCTTTAGGCTTTCCGATTGATATGAAGGGACTTAGCAGAATCTGTAAACAGACTCATTCTACTGCGTAAAATAATTTTTTAACTGTAACTAAATGCCAATTAAAGTACAAAAAGCATATTTCATGCCTATTTATTTGAATCTAATTTCAAATTAGAAAAAAGTTGAATGAAAATTAAAAAAAGTGGTGCTATAAAGCTTTTTTGTAGCCTATGTTAATGCATATTAAAATAAAAATATGCATTGTGTTTGTGCTTTAGTGTGCACAGTTTTTGTTGAGCGTGTGTGATTTTTTGCAATAGTCTTGTTCTAAAAATGCAGCTAAGATCAAAACCCATAAAAAAATTATGGGTTTAATGATAAGTGGTTTTTTTCATTAAATATACAAAATAAAATAGGAATATAAGTCGGGGTTAGATATGGAATGGAATGAAAAATATAATATCGGCATTGATGTTATTGATAATCAACATCGCCAGATTTTAGATTATATCAATACGTTGGAAGCAATCCTCGTGAATGGCAGTCGAGAGAAAATCAAAGAGGTTTTGGATGATTTGATTGACTATACACAATCGCATTTCAGCTTTGAAGAAAATTTATTGGAACAGGTACATTATCAGTATTTGCCGTCTCATCGTGGGATTCATGAGCATTTTGTGAGGCGACTGAATGAGTATCGAACCAAATTTGAAAATGGTGTTTCGGTTGAACAAGATTTATATCGTTTATTGTCTAAATGGCTGATTAATCACATTCAGCATGATGATCAAGATTATGTAGATTCAGTGCGAGACAATATGCTGCACTATCTGCGCTCGCAGGAACAGAAAAAAGGCAAAAGTTGGTTTGCTCGCTTTTTTAGTTAAGTCAACAGGGACGGAAATAACCTTTTACCGCACATCTGAGCAATGGCTTGCATAATCAGATGTTCGGCATTTTCATGTCCCAAACCTTTAATCGAGGCATCTAAACGTAACAACAGGGCAGGCCACGTCAAAAACTCATTGGCATTTAAACGGCGTAAAGCTTGTTGATACAGCCCGACCTTGGTCTTCCAAATGCCAATTTGTAAGGCATTTTGTGGTTGCTCAAACAGTTGCATCAGCAAGCGCATTTCCTTGCTGATACTCCATAAAATGAGTGACATCGGCTCACCAGAGGCAATTAAGTATTGAAAAATTTTAATTGATTGCGCCAAATTGCCTTGCAGCATGGCATCATTTAAATCATAGGTGGTGTAGCGTGACTGATCTTGTAAGCAAGAGTACAGATGATCTATCTGGATCATCTCTGCTTCAGGAAAAGTATCTGCGACACGCATTAAACTATTTTTTGCAGCCAGTAAATTATGCTCATGATGCTGCTCTAGCCATTGCCAAGCATCATTGGCGAGTTGAATGCCGAGCTTTTGCGCCTCGGTGGCTAAGATTTGCTGACGATCTTTAGGATAGTTTGCAGTCAGTGCAACATTGACTCCATTGGCATCAATGGTTTGGAAGAAACTGGTCTTTAAACTCGCACTGTCTTGCTTCGGCATTACCACGAGCAGCAAGTTGCTTTCATTTTGCTGCAAATAGCTTTTTAACAGTTTTAGCCCATTGGCATCGGGTTTAATGCTGCCATGTGCCTCAATTGCCAGTTGACTGGAAAATAATGACAAGCTATTTAAAGCATTAAAGACATTTTTCCAATCAGCAGCAGAGCTAATGTCATACCGTTGACGCTCGACTTCTCGAGCGTTCCAACTCTTACGAAATGCATCGAGGAGATTTTGTTCGAGTAATGGCTCTTGACCATGTAGCACCCAGGTACCTTGCGCTTCATCTACACGTTTTAATGCCTGAAGATAGTCAAGTTTCATAAATCAAAATTACTCAGCTTTGGTCGGTGCAGTTAGTGGATTTGCTTTCGGTAAGCGGTTTGATGAAATTTGGCGCACGATCTGTTGTGCAATGTCATCAATAATCACTTGTTTTAAATATTTTTCTTCTTGGTCATCAGTGTTCACGGTTGCTACGTCGTATTGGTAGCTACGTGTTGCCATCAATGTACGGGGTTCAGTTACAGGATTGCCTTGAGCATCTTCAATTTGGAACGTCACGTTTAAGCGCAATAAAGTCTCAACCAATTTACCATTGAGTTCTAAACGTCGCGGAGTGTAATCCAACACATGTAAGACATATGCATTTTGATTATTACTCAATTGCACGCCTGCAGAACCTAAATAAATCGCTAACTTTTCATGTAAGTCATCCGTATCTTCAGGAAGTGCCAATCGCATATTGGAATAGGCCACAGGTACAGCAGCAGGGTTGGTGCCTTTTAAATGAAAACCACAACCGACCATGCCTGCGCTCAGGCCCATAGTTAATACAATTGCAGCAACACGTTGAACCAAGTGCATAAAGTGTCCTCTGTTTCCCGAAGGGATAATGTTGAAATCCTGTGTGGATTGTAAAGTCAAAGCCCGTTGACTGGCAACGGGCTTTGTTTGGGAATTGTTTTTTAATCCCTCCCGACCTCCCTTTAAAAAAGGGAGGAGACCCGATTTTTTATTGGGAGCGGGAAGTCCCCCTTTTGTAAAGGGGGATTTAGGGGGATTAAATTAAACCACCAAATTCACTAATTTATTCGGCACCACAATTTCTTTCTTGGTTGGACCAGTCAAGAATTGTTGAACTTCAGGTAATGCTTTTGCTTGTGCCAGAATGTCATCTTTAGAGGCCTCGACAGATACTTCTAATTTGCCACGAAGCTTACCGTTCACTTGCACTACAATCGTTTGTGTATTGCGAGTCAGCGCAGATTCATCTACAGCAGGGAAGCGTGCTGATGTTAATTCGATACCAAACTCAGCCAATAAGGTTTGGCTTAAATGTGGCGCAAAAGGAGCAAGTAAAGTTAGAAGGGTAATGATTGATTCACGTGCAACGGCAACGTCATTGTCATCTTTGGCTTCAAACTTATTGTTTGCATTCAAAAGTTCCATCATCGCAGCAATGGCGGTGTTGAAGGCATGACGACGTGCAATGTCATCACCCACTTTTTGAATGGTTTCGTGTGTTTTACGACGCAAGTCTTGTGCAGCGGTAGATAGTGTCGCTTTGTCGATGTTTGCAGCAGAGTTGCCTTGTTCAAGGAAACCAGATGCTAGGCGCCATACACGTTTTAAGAAACGGTTTGCACCTTCAACACCTGCGTCAGACCATTCAAGTGATTGATCTGGTGGTGCAGCAAACATCATGAATACACGTGCAGTATCTGCGCCGTATTGATCAATAATCGCTTGCGGGTCGATACCGTTATTTTTCGATTTCGACATTTTTTCTTGACCGCCAACCACGACGTCTTGACCATCACCTTGATATTTCGCAGAAATGATACGGCCTTTTTCATCACGTTCTAAGTCGATGTCGGCAGGGTTAAACCATGTTTTCTTACCTGACTCAGATTCACGGTAGTAAGTATCCGCAAGCACCATACCTTGAGTTAAAAGGTTAGTGAATGGTTCGTTACCTTGTACCACACCTTCATCACGCATCAATTTATGGAAGAAACGTGCATAAAGTAAATGTAGAATCGCGTGTTCAACACCACCGATGTATTGATTCACAGGTAACCAAGTTTGACCCGCTTCAGGTTTCACCATACCATCAGTGAAATCTGGAGATGCATAGCGTGCATAGTACCAAGAAGATTCTACGAAAGTATCTAAAGTGTCTGTTTCACGACGAGCATCGCCACCACAGCATGGGCAGGTGGTTTCATAGAACTCAGGCATTTTGTTGAGTGGATTGCCTGAACCATCCGGCACCACGTCCGTTGGCAATACAACTGGAAGCTGTTCTTCAGGTACAGGAACCTGACCACATTTTTCGCAGTTGATCATTGGAATTGGACAACCCCAATAACGCTGACGAGAAACACCCCAGTCACGTAAACGGAATTGAACTTTCGAGTTGGCAAGTCCAGTCGGTTCTAATTTTGCAAGGAATGCATCATATGCACCTTGTAAATCTAAACCATCAAATTCGCCTGAATTCACCAGTTTGCCTTCTTTAGAACCGTACCATTCCTGCCAAGTTGTTGCGTCAAAGTCTGCATCGTCTGCACCTTTGGCATCAATCACTTGCTTGATGGTTAAGCCATATTTGTTGGCAAACTCGAAGTCACGTTCATCGTGTGAAGGCACTGCCATCACCGCACCTGAACCGTAAGACATCAAGACGTAGTTCGCGATCCAAACAGGAACTTCTTCACCTGTAACTGGGTGCTTCACAGAAAGACCAGTTGCCATGCCTTTCTTTTCAGCCGTCGCAAGATCGGCTTCTGCAACAGAACCCATACGGCATTCTTCAATAAATGCAGCAAGTTCAGGGTTTGTTTCAGCAGCTTTTAACGCCATTGGGTGTTCTGCTGCAACTGCAACATAAGTCACACCCATGAGTGTGTCAGCACGAGTGGTAAATACAGTTAAACCATCTGCATAAACGTCTGGATTCGCTGAAGGGAAGGTGATTTCCATCCCTTGAGAGCGACCAATCCAGTTACGTTGCATGGTAAGAACTTGCTGTGGCCAGCCGTCTTTTAATGTTTCTAAATCGTCAAGTAATTCTTGCGCATAGTCAGTGATGCGGAAGTAGTACATTGGAATATCACGTTTTTCGACCAATGCACCAGAACGCCAGCCACGACCATTTTCAACTTGTTCGTTTGCTAAAACAGTTTGGTCTACTGGGTCCCAGTTCACTGTTGAAAGCTTACGGTAAATTAAACCTTTTTTATAAAGCTGTACGAATAACCATTGTTCCCAACGGTAATATTCAGGTGTGCAAGTTGCAAATTCACGATCCCAATCTACAGAAAGACCTAACTTTTTAAGCTGATTACGCATGTAATCAATGTTTTCAAAAGTCCATTTTGCAGGAGCGACTTGATGGGCAATCGCCGCATTTTCAGCAGGTAGGCCGAAAGCATCCCAACCCATGGGTTGTAGCACAGTTTCACCTTGTAAACGGTGGAAACGGCTGATCACGTCACCAATCGTATAGTTACGCACATGACCCATATGCAGTTTGCCACTTGGATAAGGGAACATAGAGAGGATATAACGACGTGGTCCTTCTACTTGGTCGGCAACTTTAAAGGCTTTGCGATTTTCCCAGTCTTGTTGGACTGTAGGTTCAATCGCACTGGCTTGATATTCAGGGTCAATGTGAGTAGTCATAAACGTAAATAGAAATAACGGTTAAAAAGTTTGTGCTACAGCATAGCGCAAAATACGCCTAGAGTGAATTTTGCGATGCTGTGTAGATGTAAATAATTTAAGTCAAAATTGAAGGCTTTGGCGTAAATTATTGTGGTGCGGCAGCTACCGCTTGAGCTTGGCGGAGCGCTGCATTGGCTTCGCGTTGTTGTTCCGCTAGTTGCTCATTTTGTTCATTCGACTGTTCGGCTTCACGTGAAACCTCTTCTTGGTTTTTTGCTGGAGTTGATTGCGTAGTCGTTGTTGCACCATAGGTATTTACTTTACCTTTGCGCTGCGCATTTTTTGGCGGTGGCGTGGTGGTGTAATGCGTTGAACCTTTAGCGTCCACCCATTTGTAATATTCTTTCGCTGAAAGGTCCAAACTGGTCAGGCAAAATGCCATGCTAGATAAAATACATGCAGTTCGTACAATCGTCGTCTTCATCATAAATTCAGTCCCATAGTTAGAGTGATCATGCAAAATTATGCTGAAAATTTTGCGCTTTTTTGACAGTAGAATCTATGCATTTTTTAGCACAAAGGATAAAAGGGACATCGTGTGGGATGAATAACTTTGTGAATGATGAATTGGGGGATTTATAAGCAATAAAAATATTGGATTCTTATCATTTAACCTATGCAGCAACTTCAATGTAAGGCAATTGAATTAAAAACATACATCCATTCATTTAATTTATTTATTAGATTTATAAAAGTATTTTATTAAATACATGCTAACTGGTTATAAATAAACAAACTACAAAGAATGCAAAGAACGGGAGTGTGCTTAAAAAACAAACGGTCTGTAAGTAATCAGAAAAAAGCCCATTTTTAAACTTGACTTTAATGGTTGAAACTACAAAAATGCTGTCTTTAGTTTTATATGCCTTAGATCGATCACCCTTCGAATGAGTGCATTTTAGCAATGGACTTCTTCTCTAGCCGAGAGGTTGAACAAAGCCAACAAAATATGTTTATCCCAACATGTTTTAGACCCCATATTGCTCAAACAGCAAGCAGGTCAGATTTTTTTCTTATTGCTATGAAAACTATGAAATTTGTGTGCTATAACAGAGCACACAGTTAATGAATTAACCACGACAAATGCCCTCCATTTGTGCGTGAAAAAAGATTAGGGTGAATCACGTTGGAACTTTTATCTGGTGGTGAAATGCTCGTACGCGCTTTAGCGGACGAAGGCGTTGAACATGTTTTTGGATACCCAGGCGGCGCAGTACTGCATATTTATGATGCGCTATTTCAACAAGAAAAAATCAATCATTACCTAGTGCGCCACGAGCAAGCTGCTGGTCATATGGCTGATGCTTACTCACGTGTCACAGGTAAAACAGGTGTCGTACTGGTGACATCTGGTCCGGGTGCAACAAATACCGTAACTCCAATTGCAACTGCCTATATGGACTCAATCCCAATGGTGATTTTGTCAGGTCAGGTTGCAAGCCATCTTATCGGTGAGGATGCGTTCCAAGAAACGGATATGGTTGGTATTTCGCGCCCAATCGTAAAACACAGCTTCCAAGTACGTCATGCAAGCGAAATCCCTTCGATTATTAAGAAGGCATTTTATATCGCTTCAAGTGGTCGTCCGGGTCCTGTTGTCGTTGATATTCCAAAGGATGCGACGAATCCTGCAGAGAAATTTGCTTACGAATATCCTGAAAAAGTGAAAATGCGTTCGTATCAACCGCCGCATCGTGGTCACTCAGGTCAAATTCGTAAAGCAATTGATGAATTGATTCATGCTAAACGCCCAATTATTTATTCAGGCGGCGGTGTGGTTCAAGGCAATGCTTCTGCACAGTTGACAGAACTTGCACATTTACTGGGTTATCCAGTAACCAGTACCTTAATGGGTCTTGGTGCGTATCCAGGCAATGATGAACAGTTCATTGGTATGTTGGGTATGCATGGTACTTATGAAGCCAATATGACCATGCACAATGCAGATGTGATTCTGTGTGTAGGCGCGCGCTTCGATGACCGTGTAACCAATAATCCAGCGAAATTCTGTCCAAATGCAAAAGTCATTCATATTGATATTGACCCAGCAACGATTTCAAAAACAATTATGGCGCACATCCCAATTGTGGGTGCAGTAGAGCCTGTATTGACTGAAATGTTGGCGCAATTAAAACAATTGAATGTGTCTAAACCAAATCCTGAAGATATCGGGGCTTGGTGGAAACAAATCAATGAATGGCGCCAAGTTCATGGTTTGAACTATGACAAACCAACTGATGGTTCGATGAAGCCACAGCAAGTTGTTGAAGCGTTGGATAAAATTACCAATAGTCAAGCCATCATTACTTCAGACGTTGGTCAACACCAAATGTTTGGTGCGCTTTACTACAAATACACACGTCCACGTCAATGGATCAACTCAGGTGGTCTAGGAACCATGGGTGTAGGTTTGCCATATGCTATGGCAGCTAAACTTGCCTTCCCAGATCAACAAGTAGTGTGTATTACTGGCGAAGCATCGATTCAGATGTGTATCCAAGAACTATCTACATGTAAGCAATATGGCTTGAATGTAAAAATTCTATGCTTGAATAACCGTGCATTAGGTATGGTTAAGCAATGGCAAGACATGAACTACGAAGGTCGTCACTCAAGCTCGTATGTTGAGTCACTTCCAGACTTCCCTAAATTAATGGAGGCGTATGGTCATGTAGGTATTCAAATTGACCATGCAGATGAACTCGAGTCGAAGCTTGCTGAAGCGATGGCGATCAATGACAAGTGCGTGTTTATTAACGTGATGGTTGACCGTTCAGAGCATGTATATCCAATGTTGGTTGCTGGCCAGTCAATGAAAGATATGTGGTTAGGCAAAGGAGAGCGCACACAATGAGACATATTATCTCTGTACTTGTAGAAAACGAAGCAGGTGCGCTTTCACGTTTGGTAGGTTTATTCTCTCAGCGTGGTTATAACATTGAGACATTAAACGTAGCGCCAACAGAAGATCCGACGCTTTCGCGTTTGACTTTAACCACGTATGGCGATGAGCATAAAATTGAACAAATCACCAAACAACTCAACAAGCTTGTCGAAGTTGTTAAAGTTGTTGATTTGTCTGAAGGTGCTCATATTGAACGTGAATTGATGTTAATTAAAGTCAAAGCACTTGGTTCAGCGCGCGCAGAAATTAAACGTACTGCGGATATTTTCCGTGGACAAATCGTAGACGTAACACCAACGACATATACCATTCAAATCGCAGGTACAACTGAAAAGATAGATGGTTTTATTGATGCCTTAGCTGAAAATACAATTCTAGAAGTTGTACGTTCAGGTGTTTCAGGTATCGCACGTGGCGAAAAAGTTTTAACTATCTAATTTTATATTTTCACCTCACTCCTATGGGTGAGGTACTTGAAACGTGAATAATCAAACAGAATCACGTTATCAAGTTAAAGGAAACAAAAGCATTTTAGCGGAGACAGCAATGCAAATTTTTTACGATAAAGACACAGACTTATCTATCATCCAAGGCAAAAAAGTAGCAATCATTGGTTATGGTTCACAAGGCCATGCTCATGCGCTTAACCTTAAGGATTCAGGCGTTGATGTAACTGTAGGTCTACGTGCTGGTTCTACTTCTTGGAAAAAAGCTGAAAATGCTGGTCTTAAAGTTTCAGAAGTTCCTGCTGCTGTAGCTCAAGCTGACTTAGTTATGATTTTGACTCCAGATGAGTTCCAATCACAACTATACCGTGACGTAATTGAGCCAAACATCAAGCAAGGTGCAACGCTAGCATTTGCTCATGGTTTCTCTGTTCTTTATAACCAAGTTGTTCCACGTGCTGACCTTGACGTAATCATGGTTGCTCCAAAAGCGCCTGGTCATACTGTACGTTCAGAATTCCAACGTGGTTCAGGTGTACCTGATCTTATCGCTGTTCACCAAGATGCTTCTGGTAATGCACGTAACGTTGCGCTTTCTTACGCTTCAGGTGTTGGTGGTGGCCGTACTGGTATTATCGAAACTTCATTCCGTGAAGAAACTGAAACTGACCTTTTCGGTGAGCAAGCAGTTCTTTGTGGTGGTGCTGTTGAATTGGTTAAAATGGGCTTCGAAACTCTTGTTGAAGCTGGTTATGCACCAGAAATGGCTTACTTCGAATGTCTACACGAACTTAAATTGATCGTTGACTTAATGTTCGAAGGCGGTATCGCGGACATGAACTATTCAGTATCAAACAATGCTGAATATGGCGAATACGTAACTGGTGTTGAAGTAATCAACGAACAGTCTCGTGAAGCTATGCGTAATGCGCTTAAACGTATTCAATCTGGTGAATACGCGAAGATGTTCATCCAAGAAGGTGCGTTGAACTATCCTTCTATGACTGCTCGTCGTCGTCAAAACGCGGCGCATGGTATCGAAGTAACTGGTAACAAGTTACGTGCGATGATGCCTTGGATCCAAGCGAACAAAATCGTTGATAAAGAGAAAAACTAATTTCTTGAATCAATTGATTTGAATACGAAGACCCACTCATTTTGAGTGGGTTTTTTAATATCTAAAGTTACGTGCCTTAAAAATAGAAAAGCATGCTTTTCTATTTTTACGTACCTTGGATCCAAGCGAACAAAATCGTAGACAAAGAAAAGAACGAAGTTCTGATATCTAAGTCAAAAAGCCCTTGTTTTTAACAGGGGCTTTTTTATCCCTTATAAAAGACGGCATCAAGGCTACGAGCCTCAAATGATGTAAGCGATACTTTCATCATTTTCGCGCCTTGGATCCAAGCGAACAAAATCGTTGATAAAGAGAAAAACTAATTTCTTGAATCAATTGATTTGAATACGAAGACCCACTCATTTTGAGTGGGTTTTTTAATATCTAAAGTTACTTGCCTTAAAAATAGAAAAGTAGTGCTTTCATTCCTTACGCGTCACTCAGAACAGTGTGCTGCCTCGTTGTACTTCGTACAAAACAATGTTTTGTACTCGTTCATACTTTGGATCCAAGCGAACAAAATCGTAAGCAAAGAAAAGAATTTATTTAATTATCTTTTGAGTTTTATGCTACAAGGAACCCAATATTAGCGTGGGTTAGAATAATGATTTTATATAAATATGTGAGTTTTGAAACTGCTTTAACGATTTTAAAAACAAAATCTCTATGTTTTTCACATTTAGAAGATTTTAATGACCCATTTGAATGCACTGGTTTTGGTTTTTATGATTTGGATGTACCGACATCGGTAGCAGTAGTGCATTCCGAAATCAGTTTTCTTGTTAGCGGCAGTGTAAAAATGACCCCCTAATGGCATTTAAAAACTGACCCCCTTGGTTAATATAGCGGTCATTTTGGACTGCTCAACATGTTAACTTTGGAGCAAGCAGTGACAATCCAAATACT
>NZ_VPAO01000057.1:0-17354 GCF_013419235.1 Acinetobacter sp. YH12098 | reverse complement strand
AATGGGAGTGCATGAGCTGTGGTACAGCTCATGATCGAGATATAAACTCAGCTCTAAACATTCTTGCGCTTGGGCATAAGCGTCTAGCTGTAGGAATCACCCTCTTTTAAGGGGGGGAGGATGTCAAGAATTGGCGAATCTTGAGATGAGTCAATATCAGCCTAAATGGTCTGATCATTTTCAAAGTAGTTATGAAACAAATATGCTGATTGATTTAGCTGAAAAATATGGTTTAAAAACGACGCCATATAACCAAAAGCGTTTGCAATATATGGCTCAAAGTAGCGTATTTGAAAAAATGTGGATGCGAATCAAAGAATTTTTTAGCTCGAAGACATAAACAAAACTGGATCTGGAATTAATCCAGATCTTCCGGTTTTGAATGGACTTTAGAGTGAAAGGCACGGCGCCGAGTTCGTTGCCAAGGAAGAGGGCGATTGAGCGCTTCTGGTGCATCACCACTCATCGAGCGCAGTCGTAAATGTAATGCCGCTTGCGCCATAAGGTTTGCAGAAACCGGTGCTGTAATAAAGGCAAAGAGCGTGATCAAGATCTCTGCAAAACCAAAACGGCCTTGAAATGCCGCATAAATAATTGCAGCTATTAGAAAACTTCCTAAGCCTAAGGTGCTCGATTTGGTCGGTGCGTGCAGACGCATAAATAAGTCGGGTAGGCGAACCATGCCAATACCGCCGACCAACATGAAAAAAGCGCCAATAACCAAAAAAATCGAGACCAAAATTTCCATGACTAATTGCATATTAATGTACTCCTAGTCGATGACGTGGCCAGTGGTGAAATATCGTGCTAAAGCGGCTGTAGACACAAACCCCAGCATGGCAACCAATAAAGCCCCTTCAAACATCGATGTACTTGCCCAATAAATACCTAAAATGACAATTAAACAGGTAGCATTTAAAAATAAGGTATCTAAAGCAAGTAGCCGGTCTACGATTGAGGGTCCCATCACCAAGCGAATGAGACACAGTAACATCGAGATCGTCACAGCAACTAAACAGATGCCAAGCGCATACGGTAAAATTGTCATGCGGATTCTCCTGTATCAGCGCCAAAAATGAGGATGAGAGGGCGTTCATAGCGCTCTTTAATGGTTTGAATTTCCGCTTCAGGGTCATCCGTGCTCAGCGCATGGACCAAAATATCACCACGGTCTTGGTCAATTCCAGCAGACACCGTACCGGGTGTGGTGGTGATGATCATCGCAAGTAAAGAATTGACTTCCTCATGCTGTGTATCGAGAGGAACACGGAACCATTTCGGATGAAGTTTATGTGTTGGCCCAAGGACTAATTTTGCAACATGGATATTACTGACAATAATATCCCACAGCACCACAAAGAATAATTTACATGCCGCCAGCCAGTTGATATTCGGCGTTCGGTCAATAAAAGGGCGAACCAATCGCGGAATAACAATGGCTAAAACCAAGGCCATACAGAGTGTGGCCGCATCTAGACTGTGCGCCAACATCACCCAGCTCAGACCAACCATGACTGATACCAATGGATGCGGAAACCAGCGATTTAATACAGATGTTTTCGCCATGTTAAGGTGCCTCCATCGGTTTTAGTTGGGTCTCTTCAGATAGTTTTTCTTCTTGTTGCTGTCCCTGAATTTGGCGTTGCTTATACTCAGAAATATGCTCGCCATGTAGAGTTTCAGGTGCAATCAATGCAGGAATGAGGTGTGCATTTGGATCGGCTGATTCACCACCATATTTAGTTTCAGGTAAATTTTCAGGATCATAAGGTTGAACACTGATGATTTGACCTTTTTCATCCTTTTTTAGCAGCAATGATTCATATAATGGATTGTCTTGAATTTGCTGCGCAGTTTTGTAGGTATAGTCATAGATCGGTGCAGCAAAAACCATATATCCCACAAGCGCTGTTAACAGCAGATAAATGGTTTTGTCATTACGAAGCGGAGCCTTATTCGGCAAAGCCTGATAACGTTGATATTCTTCAGTATCAATATCATCTTCTGGGCGAGATGAACGCCAGAAAAGCACAAAACCAACTCGAGTGAATGCGATAATACTGAGTAAACTCACCAACAATACGATCAAAATAATCATAATTTGGTAAGGTGAATTGGCCGTTGCTTGTAAGAGAAATACTTTACCTAAAAAGCCGCTAAAGGGCGGTAGACCAGCCATCATCAACGCAATGATGAAATAGCAGACAGCAACGGTATTATGCTGTTTCATATGGGGCGCAATTTTAAAATGATCTTTAAATTCGCCACGTTGTGAGGTAATCCAACCCGAGAGAATATAAAAAGCTGCACCAATGATGGTACTGTGAATCAGGTAATAAAGCCCCGCAGCCCATGCATCCGTATTAAAGAGTGAAATCGCAACCAATATTGTCCCGATAGAAGACAAAATCATAAAACCGACAAAACGACGTAAGCGATCCGTTCCGATAGCACTATAGGCACCATAGAGCGAGGTTACTAAGCCAATCGGTAACAACCACTGTTGTAAGATTTCACGGCTAATCCCATCGTCAAACACAGTACCATTGACACGGAGAATGGCATAGATGCCGACCTTGGTCATTATAGTGAATAAGGCTGCGACAGGCGTGGTTGCCACAGCATAGGTCTTTGGTAACCAGAACCCTACAGGCAGCATTGCAGCTTTGATGCCAAAGACAGTGAACAGTAACAATGCACCAGCCACAGCAATACGATGTTGATCCGCTTCAAGCAAAGGCATAAGTCGTGCAACATCAGCCATATTTAAGCTACCTACACTGCCGTAAATCATCCCGAGTCCAATCAGGAAGAGGGCAGAGGCAAATAGGTTAATGGTGACGTAATGAATACCAAGCTGAAAACGTGCTTTGCCTTGACCATGTAAGAGCAAAACATACGATGCCATCAGCAGGATTTCAAAGAACACAAATAGGTTAAATAAATCGCCTGTCAGGAACGCACCACACAAACCCATCAGTAAGAAATGGCACATGGCATGGAAATAACGACCACGCTCATCCCATTCTTTGCTGGCAAACCACATCACTGGCACAGCAAGACCATAAGTCAGCACCAACATGAATGCTGAGAGTCGATCTAGAACTAAGACAATACCAAACGGTGCGGCCCATTCACTCAGGTTATAAACCAAGACTTGGCCAGAGCTGGCGATCATCAAATAATTGATAGATGTGATCAGCCCAAGGATGCCAGAAACATAGCTGATTCCACGACGCCAAGGTTGTCGCCAGTCATGTGCCAGCGAGCCAGAGCCGGGGTTGCCCAACAGGACTAAAATAAATGCAGTAATTGCAGGAATTAAAATACTGAAAATCGGGCTATGCGTAGTCCAAAATTGGATGAAATCATGCATTATGGCTCATCCTCCCGCGGGTCAATTTGCGGTATTTCTTCTTTGGAGTCCACATGATCTGTTCCAGTTTCATAGCGGCTACGCAGAGCCAATTGTACGATAAAGGCAGTGGTCGCAAAGCCAATCACAATGGCGGTCAGGACCAAGGCTTGTGGTAAAGGATCGGTCGCTTTGGTGGTTTCAGTTAACACGGCAGGTGCGTTGACATGAATACGCCCCATGACAAATAAAAATAAGTTCACGGCATAGCCAATCATGGCTAAACCCAGTACGACAGGAAAGGTACGTGCCCGCAAAATCAGGTAGACCCCTGTTGCAGTCAGTAAGCCAATGGCTGAAGCGAGTAAAAATTCTAAACTAATCATCTTATTCGCCTCTTGGAACTGGACCAGACATACTCGAGTGACGCGAGTCGCCTAAGACGGAAATCATTAACATCGTCGCGCCCACAACGGTGATGTAGACACCTGTGTCGAAGAGGGCAGCGGAGGCAAGGTGCATTTCACCTAAAATGGGTGGCGATACATAGATATGAGCACTGGTCAGGAATGGGCGGCCCCATAGCCAAGCCGCGATACCTGTCAGCCCCGCAATGGTTAAACCAATACCAATCCAAACTTCATATAAGCGACCTGATTTTGCACCAATCAGTTGTTCAGCACGGTCTTGGCCGAGCGCAATATATTGAATCACTAAGGCTAAAGAGGTAATTAAGCCTGCAATAAAGCCACCGCCTGGTAAATTATGACCCCGTAGGAAAATATATAAGCTGATGACGAGTGCTAAAGGCAAAATCCATGATGATGTAATACGGAACATCAGTGGTGACGGATTAAAACGATAGGTCAGACCTTGCGTAATGGTGGTACCATGAGCACGCATACCATCCATCATGCACAGCGTACCAATTGCGGCAATTCCCAGTACGGTAATTTCACCAAAGGTATCGAAGCCACGGAAGTCGACCAAGATCACGTTGACCACATTGGTACCACCACCAAGTGGGATGGATTGCTGCATAAAGAACCATGAGATGGAATTATGATCGCGGGTCATGATCAGCCATGAAATCCATGCGATCCCTAAACCTGCAATAATCGCAATTATTGCATCTCGCCAACGACGAGACACACTCGACTCATAAGGTGTGAGCTGTGGTAATAATGATAAGCTCATGAGTAAGAGCACGGTGGTCACCACGTCAACAGTAATCTGCGTGAGCGCCAAATCTGGAGCGGAGAAACAGATAAACACCATAGTCACAACCAGACCGACTGCACCACTGATGAGGACGGCTTTAATCCGTTCATGGTGGAACCAAAGCATCATCCAACATGCAGAGAATAATAATAGCCACAGAACGATTGCGATGATTGGTGCATGTATCAGTTCACGGCTGCCTGTGCCGATACCTTGCAGCCAAAATGGAACAATGACGATGGCCACACTAAAGATCAAAATCCATAATAAATAGCTTTGTAATTTGCCATTTTCAGTAAAGCGACGGAACTTTCTTGAGCTGAGTAATAGATGCTTTAAAAATAAGTCGAACAGCACTTTACCTTGTAATCGACCCAAAAGTGGATCTAAGTCGATCCGGCGTAATTTGCCGCCCTTCGCTAATGCGAAATAGAAAACTAAACCACCCAAGAGTGCAATCACGCTCATCAAAAGGGGGGCATTTAAGCCATGCCAAATCGCTAAATGTGTACCTTCAAACGTAGGGTTTTGAATACTCGCACGTGCTGTGCTGTTGACTATATGCTCAACCAATAATGCAGGGAAGAGTCCAACTAAAATACATAGAGCAGCCAGTAAGGTCGCAGGAGCACGCATGCCAAACGGTGGTTCATGCGCTTCTTTATTGGGAACTTCTTTCCCTAATGGACCATCAAAAAATACCCCATGAACCAAACGTACCGAATACGCGACAGCAAAGATACCGGCAAAGGTGGCAATGATGGCTGACACGATCATCACTGGCCCAGTCAGGTTGGCTAATAGTTCAGTAAAGAACATCTCTTTAGAAAGGAAACCATTGGTTAATGGGACGCCTGCCATAGAGGCCGCAGTGATCATGGTCAGCGTTGCTGTAAACGGAAGTAATTGCCATAAACCAGAGAGTTTTCGTAAATCACGTGTGCCTGATTCGTGGTCAATAATCCCTGCGATCATAAACAAGGCTGCTTTGAAGGTCGCATGGTTAATGATATGGAAAATGGCAGCGGAAACTGCGAGGGGAGAGCCGATCCCGAGTAAGCAAACAATCAGACCTAAATGACTGATGGTGGAATAGGCTAACAGCCCTTTTAAATCTTCTTTGAAAATGGCAAAGAAGGCCGCCATACATAAGGTAAATAAGCCAATAAAGGTGACCAAGTTGTGGTACAACGCCGCGCCTGCAAAGATCGGCAATAAGCGCGCAAGCAGGAAAATTCCGGCTTTCACCATCGTGGCAGAGTGAAGATAAGCCGAGACGGGGGTCGGTGCTGCCATGGCATTTGGCAACCAAAAATGGAAAGGGAACTGCGCACTTTTGGTAAATGCCCCCATTAAAATTAATAGCAGTGTGGGCACAAAAAGCGGATGCTGCTGAATTTGGCTACTCATCGTCAGGATTTGGTCAATCTGATAGGTGCCCGTGATTTGCGCCAACAGAACAAAACCACCCAACATACATAGACCACCCATGCCTGTAATGGTTAAAGCCATTCGAGAGCCACGCTGAGCAGCATCGTAATTACTCCAATAACCGACCAACAGGAAGGATGAAATACTGGTGAGTTCCCAGAAAATGAGTAATAAAATTAAATTATTAGACAATGAAATGCCGAGCATGGCAGCCATGAACAGCATCAATAAAACATACAGTTTACTGAGCGAGTTCTTTGGACTTAAATAATAGTAGGCATAGATATAAATTAAGGTGCCGATCCCCGTAATGAGCAGGGAAAACAACAAGCCCAGTGCATCGAGACGGAAACTGAAATCAATGCCAACTTGAGTGAGCCACGGCCAAGTTTGAATGATGGTTTTGCCATTAAAGACATCTGGGGCCTGACTCAATAATAAAACTAAACTGCTGAGGCTGACGCCAATCGCCCCTAAAGCTGTTACCCCGCGAGAGAATTGCTTCAACCACGAGACAAGTGTTGTGCCTAGTATTAACGGTAACAATATAATAATCGGTAGCACACTCGTATCCATTGTCATGATTAGGCGGTGAAACCTAGGTGTATTTCATCTTTCAAGGATTACAGGACAGCAAAGAGCAGTCCAAAAATTCAATCTTGAAAGCCATGTGTGTCAAAAAAATTAAAAACAAGCTGTGTTGCGCAACTCGTGAAGCGATAGCAATTTCCGATGTTACTATGAAAATTGCAAATAAAACCGATCATATTACATGCGTAAAACAACATCAATCTTTTTTATGAACCACTTACACATTATACGCCTGACGCAACTGACTCGACATTTATCGCGGCCTTGTTGCTGAATATTTAAACATCGAGGCTATGGATTACGCCCAGCCAATCAGCCTCGGTATTTTTAACTCAGCGGTTGGATCGTAACGTCCTGATCACCCCGCTGTGATAAAGCCCTAACCAATTCGTGTTGCTGTTGCTCGGTCAGTTGCGTCTGGATTAATTGCAACATGTGCTGGATGGTGTCTGGGCTGTTCAGTGGCTCATTTAATTCAGTCTCTTCAGTTTTGGCTGGAAGCGATGGCTTTGATCCGAGTTGCAACTGCTGATAAATCTGATCATAGGTTTCTTGTAATTTTTCAGGCTGAATCTCACTGAGCTTTTTATTCTGTAGTTGTAAGCACTGAAAACGAGAAGCATGTTCCAATAGTTCAGGACGGTTTCCGCTGGCAATAATTTGGAGTCGTGGAAACGCTTGATTTAAACGGGTCAAAATCACTTGAGTCATGTTTTGATCGAGTTGGTGGTCTATGGCGTCGATCAATAAAATGCCGTCACCTTCTTGGCACGGATATAAGCTATGAGGATTGAGTAGACAGAGGCGACGCACAATATCACCAATTAAGGCCACAAGGTTGCGCACACTATTCGACAACTGTTGAAACAACATGTCTTTGCCTTGATAGCAGACCATTAACTGTAATTTGGGGTGATATTGCAGATAAATATTGGTCACATCGGGCAACACGGTCTCTAAAGCTTGTTTTAATGATCTGAGTGACGGCGCGTGTAGATCGGCCTGAGCTTGCGCCAGTTTTTGTCCAAAAAGTGGCGTGTCAGATGTGTTGGATGCGTCAGTTGGGTTTTTTGGATGTAATAAATTTTGAATTAATTCGGCACTTTGTGCATTTTCGATGTCGGATATTTCACGAAACCACTCAAAAAAACGAATAAACGTGGTAAAGGGAATGGCCGAGATTTCATAGGCATGTGAAGGCTGAAAAATAGCAGGATTGTTTTTATTGAGAATATTTACGTCGTTGACGAAGCGTTCAGCAGGGTAATAGGCAATGAGTGGCAACCCTTGTAACGGATCAGCTTTGAGGGCTTTTTGATATAGTGCAACCATGGATTCTAATTGCTGTGTTTCGGCCTTACTGAGGCCGACACCTTGACTGTTTAAAGTTTTATACAATTGCCATGAACAACATTGCGGGTCTTGGTCTTGTTGATCACTTGAGAGCTGAAATGCGCCAATGTCTTCGGGAAAACTGACCTGAATATCAAGTTTCGACTGTAAGCGATTTAACATGATGTCTTGATCGAGCATCACCACGCCTGCAGTACGCAAATCTTTATAGCGTGCAGCAAACCAAGTGAGGGCCTGATAACTAAAGCGCAGTAGGGAGGTTTTTCCGGAGCTTTGATCACCCAAAATTAAGGTAATCGGTAGATCGTGATAATTAAAATTGAGGGTGATATCAGTAAAATGAAGGGTGTGCTTGAGTTGAATCGATTGTATTTTCATGGTGCACCTTTTACTGATTTATTGTTTATTCACCTTTGTCATCATACTAGCTGACCGCCTGTGCCAAAGATTTGGGCATTTGACGCTTTAAATGCTGCATCAAGTCATAAATATGATGGATATTTAAACTTACTTTAGCACGTGTGCAAGCCACGTAAAGTAACCGTAACTCTTCGTCACTAATTTTATAATCTTTATCGTTGAGTTTAAATTGGTAGTCATCTTCTATATGTACCCGATCCCATTCTAAACCTTTGGCTTTATGGGCTGTCGAGATGATGTAGTCGGCTTGATCAATCGGGGTGATTTTCGCCAGCGCCTTTTTCAGCGGGTCAGTGCCGTGATCATCGACCAACTTCACCAGCGGTTTAATATCGCTGCCGTCATTGGTTTCACAATATTCATGTACATCATGCCATGAGTTAAACCATGCAAGCTCTGGGACATCGACCACGCGTTTGCCTTGTTTGAGCATGGCTGCAGCATCGACAAAACGATTGAGTCGCGCATGATCTGCTTGCAGGCTAACTTTTTCACCTTTGACCAAACCCGCCAATAACAGTTCCATCGCGCGTGCATTGGTACGACATAAAATGGCATCCCGCATCTTGGTATGAGGCTTATTAACCACTTTAGAGTTGAGTTGTGGATTACCCAATAACGGTACGGTTTCATTCAATGCGCCCAGCAGAGCATTGGCGTTCAAGGCAATTTCTTCACCAAAACGGAACGACGTGGTTAAACGTGATTCAGGTAATGGGAGTTGCTGCATGGCATTGACTGCGCCACGCCATGCATAAATTTGTTGATGCGCATCGCCAACATAGATGACTTGGGTATTCCGCTGTTTCAGTAAAATCCCCAGCATTAGTGGGTCAGCATCTTGAGCTTCATCGAACAGCACATAATCCGCAGGAATATTTGGTTCAGACAAAGCCCAAAGTTTTAAATAAATATCGTGCCCAATCCCTGCTGCATGGTTCGGATCAATCGACTCTAACCAACGACGTTCAATCGCAGGATATAAATGCTTTTGTAAGCTTTCGATATCGTCAGGATGCAACCAACTCGGCGCTTGTAGATGTCGTGGGGCAGGGTACTGTGAACTGGTCGAACAGAAATAACTGACAGCGTTTGCTACCAGACTCGCCAAGCGCGAAGGCATGAGTACATATTTTTCATAACGACCGCCCATCATACGGCGTAGGGTGATCGGTTCTAGTCGATATTCTTTGGCAATAAAACTCGGACTTAAACGTGGTAGACGCAGTTTGTCAGTCACTCCACGTGGAACACTACGATAGGCCAATGAGTGAAAGGTTCGACAGTCGACATTTTGATGAAAACGATTCTGTGCTTCGGTGGCAATGGCTTTGTTAAATGCCAAGTACATGCCACGCCGCTGAGGCATGGCATCACTGATCATTTGGAGTGTAGTGGTTTTACCTGTGCCAGCATAGGCAATCACTTTAAATGATTTGCCAAGACGTGCGTTATCTATGGCAGTGGCCTGCTCATAGGTCGCGGTCGGTTTTTTAAGATCTGGCACGGTTGAGACTTTTAGTGCTGACGGTTGGCTTTTTCAACCAAACCCGAAAGGCCTTGACGACGAGCGAGTTCGTTGAGTACCAATTGAGGATCAATATCGAAATAACCTAGCATTACAATGGTATGGAACCAAAGATCTGCCACTTCGTAAATCAAATCGTTTTTGTTGTCTTCATTGGCTTCGATTTTAAAATCTTTAGCGGCAATGATGGTTTCAACGCTTTCTTCACCGATTTTTTCTAAAATTTTGTTGAGGCCTTTATGGTAAAGCTTCGCCACATAAGAGGACTCAGGATCAGCTTGTTTGCGTTCAGCCATCATTTTACCTAAGTAGTCGAGTACTTCGACTTGCTCAGATTGCGCATTGGATGCATTCATCGCAAGGGTATGCGGATTTGCTGATTTTACACCATAAATTGCAGCAGGATCTTTCAATTGCGCATCGACAATTTCCCAGCCATTGGCAGTAAGCTTGCGGTAGAAGCATGACTC
The DNA here is from genome assembly GCF_013419235.1 of Acinetobacter sp. YH12098. Taxonomy (NCBI): domain Bacteria; kingdom Pseudomonadati; phylum Pseudomonadota; class Gammaproteobacteria; order Moraxellales; family Moraxellaceae; genus Acinetobacter; species Acinetobacter sp. YH12098. The sequence continues at coordinate 6,985 of NZ_VPAO01000057.1, read as the reverse complement.
ACGGCCGGTATGGCAGGCAATGCCGCCATGCTGTTCAATTTGTAGCACAATCACGTCAGCATCACAGTCCAAACGGATTTCATGTACGGTTTGGAAATGGCCAGATTCTTCACCTTTATGCCATAGCTTATTGCGTGAACGTGAAAAGTACACCGCTTGATTTTTTTCTGCAGTTTGCGCCAACGCTTCACGGTTCATCCATGCCACCATCAATACGCGCCCGCTTTGATGATGCTGTGCAATAGCAGGCACTAAGCCTTGTTCGTTAAATTTTACTTCATCGAGCCATTGCAGGTTGTTCATGAGGATTTCACCAATTCAAAAATCAAAAAATAAATGCCGCAGCATTTGAGCAGCACTATAGTGTAAGCCATCAAGAGAATGATGGGGAGTTAATTCTTAATCAAATTTTAAATTGCGCAGTTCAGCCGCAGAATCATCTGCAGGCTTTCGGGCAATGTCAGCATAATTCATTTGCCCAAATGCACCCGTTTTTAAGCCGGAAATCGTAATCGCCATTTCTTTGCGGAAAAACGGCAGCTGATACATAGCACGAAATGAAAAATCACGGAGCGGTGCTGTCCAGCGATGATGTGATTGATAAAAAGGAGTCAGCAAGCGACTAAAAAATTGGTAAAATCGCACGGAGGACAACCGTAGCTGATGATACTCCTGCCAGAGGTTTTGCAGTGAGGAATCCTGTTGATATTGGAGCAGGGCATGACTGATGGCCCATGCATCGAGCAGCGCCATATTGGCACCTTGTCCAAGTTGTGGACTCATGGCATGAGCCGCATCTCCTAAGATACCGATACGACCTTCACCGAGTTTGCTCAGCACCACATCACGATAGTTGGCAGACAGCCATTGCTGCGGATCATCTGGATGTGGAATCACATGCGCTAACCATTCTGCAACATTCGGCCAGCGTTTCGAAACTTCAAACAGCCATTGCTGCTGTGCGCTCTTGGTTTTTAAGAATCCTTCTAAATCTGCTGTAGGTAGACTCCAGAAAATGCTCGAAAGGCGCTGTTCAGGCTGCGTTGGAATTGCTCCCGTAGGCATCACACCCATCATGATATTGGAGCGGTCATAGAACTGATGCAAGATCTGTGGATTCAGCACTTCGCATTCAGGCACGATGATCCACTTTGCGCCCCAAGGATAGGCTTGGTTGAGCTTTTCCCATGCTTTAGGGCGTAAATGGCTGCGTGCGCCATTGGCGATCAGCACGAGATCAAACTGACGTTGAAAGGATTGATCTGCGGATTGTCCAATCACGTTTATACCGTCACTGGATTCTTGAAGTTCATGTACCTCATGCGCCATGCACCACTCAACGTGTTGAGGATATTCACGGACTTTGGATGCAAGGGCATGACAGAGTGTGGCACGGTGAATGCCGAGTCCATATGAACGTTCATCGGCTTGTCGATATTGACTGTTTATCAGCAAGTCGCCGCCAGCCAGTTGACCTTCAAGACCGGTTACCACAGCACCTAGGCTTAAGGCATGTTCCAAAATGCCTAAATGTTCGAAAACCGCCAGCCCGGCGGGTTGTAATAATAATCCTGCGCCCACAGGTTCAAGTTGTGAGACATTTTCATATAAGCAGATTTGATGGCCTTGATTAGCAAGCATTGCTGCAGCAGCCAATCCTGCAGTACCTGCACCGATGATGGCAATATTTTGAGTTTTCATTGTTATAAAAGTTGATTTTATCTCAGCCCAATGTAGCAAAGTTGCCGCATAAAACCCAATAAAAAAAGCCCTTAAAAGGGCTTTTTAAAGGGTGAGTCAGGTCTTACCAGTGTTCACCAGGGAATAGGCGAGCATATGCTTTTTGTACCCAATTGAGTTTTTCTTGCTTACCAATAGACGCTGAAGAGCTTGGGAATAGGTTATAACCAATCGACATGAGTTTGTTATTAATGTCAGGAGCAATGGAGTAGGTGATCGAAGCCAAACGGCCCAAATTGGTCGCCACTTTCTTCGGACGTTTCACGATGGCATAGGCAATCAGGTCAGTTGCTTGTTCTGGAGAAAGCGTTGGTACGTATTTATAAATTTTGGTTGGGGCGATCATTGGCGTGCGCACCAATGGCATGTAGACCGACGTGATGGCAATATTATGCGAGTGAACTTCAGCACTTAGGCAACGGCTGAAAGCATCTAATGCGGCTTTAGATGCAACATACGCAGAGAAGCGCGTTGCATTGGCCAATACACCAATCGAACTGATGTTGATGATATGACCTTCACGGCGAATCATCATTTTCGGCAGTAAATTCATCACCAAACGTACCGCGCCAAAATAGTTCAACTGCATAGTACGTTCAAAATCATGGAAACGGTCGGTAGATTCATGTACGGCACGACGAATAGAACGGCCAGCGTTATTAATTAAGATATCGATATGATCGACGGAAGCGAGGATTTGTTGTGCCACAGCATCAATGGAGTCCATGTCATTGAGGTCACATGGGAAAACATCAGCTTTACCGCCAGTGGCTTCAATTTCAGCTTTTACGGCATCGAGGGTTTCTTTGGTACGTGCAACCAGTAGAACATGTGCGCCTGCGTTGGCAAGGCGATGCGCTGTGGTTAAACCGATACCACTTGATGCACCAGTGATTAAAATGATCTTACCGTTGACACGGTCAACGAAACGTTTCTCAAGTCTTGAATTCACGATGAGGTTCCCTGTTAAATCAGTTTTATTGTATTCATTTATCGGCCCGACAACGCTATGTGCAGGGCTGTTTTAAGTCAGCGGTATGATAGCGTTTTATTCAAAAAAAGCCATATGATAAGTAATTGATAATAAAATAATATTTAGAGTTTTTACTCTAAATTAAAATCCCTATTTACTCAATTTTTAACACATAAATATGTGAAAGAGAAGTGCTTTTAGCAACATCGTTGCAATGTAAAAAAGTCGATTTTCAAGATAAATAAAATTGTAAATAAATATAGAAGCAGGGCCATAGATGCGCAAAATTGGAAGGCAGATTATGTGGGGAAGGTTATTTAAATGAAATGGAAATAAAAACAGGCCTTAAAAATAAGGCCTGTGGATTGTGCAATTGTGGTTTAAACAGCAGCTAAGGCTTGCTCTAAGTCGGCAATCAAGTCATCTGCATGCTCGATCCCAATCGATAAACGAACCATATCAATGCTGACACCTGCTGCTTTTAGTTCATCTTCATTGAGCTGACGATGTGTCGTGGTCGCGGGATGGCAGGCTAAACTTTTGGCATCACCAATATTCACAAGGCGGGTAAACAGCTGCAAGGCATCAATGAAACGCGTGCCGCCTGCAAGGCCGTCTTGCACCCCAAAGGAAAGAATCGCAGACGGTTTGCCTTTGACATATTTTTGCGCCAAAGCATGCTGCGGGTGGTCTTTTAGGCCAGCGTAGTTGACCCATTTTACTTTTGGATGCGCCTGTAAATATTCAGCCACTTTTTGCGCATTTTCAGTATGGCGTTCCATGCGCAGGCTTAAGGTTTCCAAACCTTGTAAAATCAAAAACACATTGTGCGGGCTGATCGCAGCGCCCGTATTACGCAGTGGTACTACACGCGCACGGGCAATGTAGGCTGCCTCACCTAAAGCTTCGACATAATTCACCCCGTGGTAGCTTGGATCAGGGGTGTTGAGTGATTTAAAACGTTCAGGGTATTTGCCCCAAGGAAACTTGCCGCTATCGACGATGATGCCGCCGATCGAATTACCATGACCGCCAATATATTTGGTCAATGAATGCACCACAATGTCGGCACCAAATTCAAATGATTTTTGCAGGACAGGAGTAGCAACGGTATTGTCTACTACTACAGGTATGCCAAATTCATGCGCAATTTTCGAAATTGCTTCGAGGTCAATAATATTGCCCAATGGGTTACCAATAGATTCGACAAAGACCAACTTGGTTTTGTCATCGATGAGGCTACGCAGCGCTTCAGGGTTTTGATAATCAAAGAAGCGAACTTCAATGCCTTGTTTCGGCAGGGTGTGGGCAAACAGATTATATGTGCCGCCATATAGGGTCGAAACTGAAGCGATATTGTCGCCTGCTTCAGCAATAGTTTGAATCGCATATGTAATGGCCGCCATACCAGAGGCTAAGGCCAAAGCGCCAATACCGCCTTCGAGTGCTGCAACACGCTGTTCAAGTACCGCTGTGGTTGGATTCATGATGCGGGTATAAATATTACCCTGAACTTTTAAGTCAAATAAATCAGCACCATGCTGTGTGTTATCGAAGGAATATGAAGTGGTTTGATAAATTGGCACCGCAACCGCTTTGGTGGTTGGCTCCGGTGTATACCCCGCGTGAATTGCTAAAGTTTCGTCTTTATATGTCATGATTACTTCATCTAAGTGAGCTAGTTTTTAAACAGTCTATCATTTTTATATATGAATAAAAGTGCTTTATTTCTAAAATTAATATCATAATTATTCATATTGTTGAAAAATTTTCAGCTAAAGATGAGCGAAATCATGCTTAAAAACGCATGTTTAAATTTTGTTCGCCATTAAACTTGTAACAATGCATTGAAGGCGTGTGCGAAACCTTATTTTTTCACGACTTTATGCGTATAATAGCCGATTATTTTTTCGCTCAATTGAGCAGGGGCAACTTTGTGTTGTTCCGTATATGTTTTGACTATTGAGGAGTCCTAAGTGGCCCAATATATTTACACGATGAACCGTGTGTCGAAGATGGTTCCGCCTAAGCGCGAAATCCTGAAAGACATCTCTTTATCATTTTTCCCAGGCGCAAAAATTGGTGTGCTTGGTCTAAACGGTGCAGGTAAATCTACCTTGCTTCGTATTATGGCGGGCGTAGATAAAGATTTCTCAGGTGAAGCACGTGCTCAACCGGGTATCAAAATTGGTTACCTTGAACAAGAGCCGCCATTGGATGAAAGCAAAGACGTTCGTGGTAACGTTGAAGACGGTTTACGTGAACCGTTGGATGCTTTGGCGCGTCTTGATGAAGTATTTGCAGAATATGCAGCAGAAGATGCTGACTTTGATGCACTTGCAAAAGAACAAGAGAAGTTAGAAGCAGTTATCCATTCATGGGATGCACATAACATTGTCAACCAAATGGATCAGGCTGCTGCTGCGTTGAACCTTCCAGCTTGGGATGCAGATGTATCTAAGTTGTCTGGTGGTGAGCGCCGTCGTGTTGCACTTTGCCGTTTGTTATTGTCTAAACCAGACATGCTGCTTCTAGACGAACCGACGAACCATTTGGATGCTTCATCAGTCTCTTGGTTAGAACGTTTCTTGAAAGACTTCCCAGGCACCATCGTTGCGATTACCCATGACCGTTACTTCTTGGATAACGTGGCAGAGTGGATTCTTGAGCTTGACCGCGGCATGGGTATTCCATACCAAGGCAACTATTCTTCTTGGTTAGAGCAGAAAAATGCTCGTTTAGAGCAAGAACAGAAGCAAGAAGAATCTTTTGCTAAAGCATTGAAAAAAGAACTTGAATGGGTTCGTTCAAATGCCAAAGGTCAGCAAAAGAAAAACAAAGCGCGTATGGAGCGTTTTGAAGAGCTTAACTCACGCGAATTCCAACAGCGTAACGAAACGTCTGAAATCTATATTCCACCTGGTCCACGTCTAGGTAATAAAGTTGTAGAAGTTGAAGGTATTAGTAAATCCTTTGGTGACCGTACACTTTATAAAGATTTATCGTTCGTTGTACCACCTGCTGCAATTGTAGGTATCGTGGGCGAAAACGGTGCGGGTAAAACCACACTATTCCGTATGATGACAGGCGAACAACAACCAGATACAGGTACAGTTACACTGGGTGAGTCTGTTAAAGTGGCTTATGTTGGTCAGATTCGTGACACCTTAGATGACAACAAAACTGTTTGGGAAGAAGTTTCTGGCGGTTTAGATATCTTGAAAATTGGTGAATACGAAATCGCATCTCGTGCGTATATCGGTCGCTTTAACTTCAAAGGTCAAGATCAGCAAAAACGTGTAGGTCAATTGTCAGGTGGTGAACGTAACCGTTTACAACTTGCGAAAATCCTGCAAATGGGTGCAAACGTCATCTTACTCGATGAACCGTCAAACGACTTGGATATTGAAACTTTACGTGCGCTTGAAGATGCTATTCTGGTATTCCCAGGTACTGTCATGGTGATCTCGCATGACCGTTGGTTCCTCGACCGTATTGCAACGCACATCTTGTCATTTGAAGGTGAAACCCCTGAATTCTTCACGGGTAACTACCATGAATTTGAAGAATACCGTCGTAAACGTGATGGTGATGACCTTGTTGCAAAGCGTCAAAAATACCGCAAAATTGGTAACTAAGTTCCAGTTTTAAAATAAAAAACCAGCCTGCGGGCTGGTTTTTTATTGCGTGAGAAGCAATGACTATACAACAATGTCTTCATAGGCATGATGTAAGACGTAGTCTGCATGTTCATGGCCTTGTGCAGCAGCTTTACTGAGCCAAATTTCTGCAAGTTCATAATTACGGTCCAAGCCGAGTTCTCCACGTAAATAACCAAGACCTAAGCGATATTGGGCATCTTTATGACCTTTTAATGCGGCACTTAAAAAATTCCACATGGCATTGCGATAGTCAGTAGGGGATTGGTCTGCTGAATCCATAGTATGGTGACTGAGAAAGTCTTGATGGTGTTGAGCCGCAAGACTTTCAAAATAAGTCCCTTGGGCGTAATCACCTTCGGCTTCTGGAATCGAAAGATGCATTCCTTGCAACTTTGGATTCATCTGTTGTGACAACAGTGCATAGATTTTTTTCAGAGCTTGTATCATCATTGTTAAACTCCTTGTTTCTAAATATAACCACTTGATTAGGGTGTGTTGACATTTACAGCCGATAAATTGAGCTAAAGAGGCAACCATATAAATATACAAGCTAAAGCAACAGCGCTTTGATAGTTACGTTTTAGCTTATCGTATCTTGTGGCAATTCCTC
>NZ_VPAO01000056.1:0-19329 GCF_013419235.1 Acinetobacter sp. YH12098 | reverse complement strand
CGTTTGAAGGATAAAAAAAGAATTGGGATTCAGCCCCAGGTTGAAACTTAATACGAGATCAAAGGGGTCAATTTTACTTTGCCATTTGAAAGGTAAAAGGGGTCAATTTTAGAATGCCGTTGACACCGTCATTTGAATCAATGTCAGATCGAGTGAACGACCAAGTTACGCCTCACGATACAGCCAAAGGCACAGTCTGGGGCAGTAAAATCATCAGCATGATTGGACTTATTGTAATTGTGGTATTAGCTGTGGCTGTTTATGGGAAATATCAGCAGTACCAAGAACAGAAGCAACTACATTTACAACAGCTCATGCAAGAAAATGAAAATATTGTAAAAGAACAACGTAAAGCACAGGGGGATTTGCCCGATCGGGTGCTGTCTGAGCAAGGTAAAAGAAATCTATATGGCACAGGTTCAACGCAAGCTCAGTCTGTTGTTCAAGACACTGCGCAGGCACCTGCTTCAAGTGATTCGCCAAGGGCAGTAGAAAAAGCTCAGTTTAGTTGTGATGGACGACAGCATTGCAGTCAAATGCGCTCAAGAGATGAAGCTCAGTGGTTTATTAAGAATTGTCCAAACACGAAGATGGATGGTGATAATGACGGTATTGCTTGTGAGAATGATTCAAGGTGGTAATGGAAACATTCTCAATAAAAAAGCGCCATCAGGCGCTTTTTTATTTAAACAGATTTTTCACAAAATTGCATAAAGGCTTTGAGACCCGGTCCTTGGTATTTCTGACGATGTACCAACATGAATAATGGACGGGCAAGTTGCCAGAACGGCGTATCTAAAACCACCAATTGACCTTTTTCACGTAAAGGCTCAATCGCAAGTTTAGAAATACATGACATACCAAGACCACCTGCCACGATTTTTAAAATGGCTTCGTTATGACCCAAGGTTAAACGTATATTGGCATCTGGCAGGTCTTTTAAAATTGCGTTGTCAAATACTTCACGTGTGCCTGAACCTTCTTCACGTAAGATCCATTCCACGTTATCAAAGTCAGCTGCAGTGAGTGCACGATCCAGCTTCGCTAAAGGGTGCTCTGGTGAACAGCACACCGCAAGTTCATCGTCACGCCAGTGAATACATTGTAGCTGTGGCAGGTGGCATGAACCTTCAATTAAGGCCAAATCCAACTGAAATTGGTTTACCGCTTCAATCATTTGGCGGGTATTGCCGACTTGAAGTTGTAAATGTGCTTGAGGTTGAATTTGTAAGAAATCTGCCATGAGGTCTGGCATCAAGTAGTCACTGATGGTTAGGGTCGCGCCCAAACGCAGATCAATACTTTGTAGTTCGCCTTTGGCTGCTTGTTCAAAAGCTTCACAGCGCCCTAAAATTTCCAAAGCTTGTGGCAATAAAAAACGACCCAAGTCATTCAATTGCAAGCGTTTACCAAGTCGGTCAAACAGTGGAGCACCGAGACCATCTTCGAGGTCTGCCAATGCCATACTTGCTGCACTTTGAGTAAGTTTGACAGCATCACTGGCTTTGGTAACGGTACCTTCTTGAGCGACTGCTACAAAAACAGCCAACTGGCGTAAAGTCATGCGCATGAATCAGGCCTTAACATTTAAAAAATATTAATAAATTATGCTGTCATGCTAACATGAGCACAGTCTGTCACGCCACGTTCAAATCATGTCAATTGAAAAATTTAGCTTAGAAAAGGTTTTATCTGTACACCGTTGGACCAATACTTTGTTCAGTTTTACCATGACACGCCCTGCACATTTTAAATTTACCGCTGGTCAGTTCGCACGAATTGGTTTGAAAGTGGGCGATGAATTGGTGGTTCGTGCCTATTCTGTGGTGTCGTCCCCCTTTGATGAAACTTTAGAATTTTTCTCTATCGTCGTTCCTGATGGTGCGTTTACTTCAAATTTGCAGCATCTACAAGTGGGCGATGAGCTGTATTTAGAAAAAGTTCCATATGGTTTCCTTACCTTGGCGCGTTATCAGTTGCCATTGCCAAAGGACTTATGGCTGTTGGGAACAGGAACGGGTCTAGCACCATTTTTATCGATGCTACAAGACTTTGAAACGTGGTCTAAATACGAAAAAATTAATTTAGTCTACAGTGTGCGCACCGTATCAGAACTGGCTTATGTAGAGCGGATTCAAGAAATCGCTGAGACCTTTGGTGAAGGGCATACGGGCTTCAAATTTATACCTATTGTGACACGTGATCCAAATGCACCGCTGCATGACCGTTTACCAGTTTTAATTGAAAATGGCGAGTTAGAACAGGCGGCAGGCTTAGCGTTTAATGTGGAAACGACGCATGTCATGTTGTGTGGTAATCCACAAATGGTTGATGACACCAAGGCGGCATTAAAGGCGCGTGGTTTGACTATGAACCGTCGTGGTGAAGGCAATATTGCTGTAGAAAATTATTGGTAATCTGCCATGAAAAAAAGCTCATCGATGGATGAGCTTTTTATTTTCGGAAATTAAATAACTGATGTTACGCATGCAAAAGTAATTTTGCATTTTTAAAATGATTTTTAAGCCAATTCGACGGAGTCTTACATCAAGGGAATGAATAAAGTGATTAGCCTTCGGCTGGAGGTACTCTTACGAAGCACGCTTCTCATTAGGCAAAATGAGAAGCGTGCTTCGCAAGGAAACCATCTTGCGGTGCAATCACCTCACCGACAAAACTCGTTCACAAGCGTCTAATTATCTAAAGTATCGCAAAAACATTTTTGATTAGAAGAAGTTCTATCTCAAACACTTGCGGATGACGTTACCGCGTATCGTACTTTTATTTGAATCAAATTACGCTTCTGATGTTACTTCGTAACATCAGTTAAATAAACGTTTTGATGTTAATGCAGAATTTTATTTAAGAACTGCTGCGCTCGTTCACCACGAGGAGCATTAAAGAAATCATCTTTGCTGCAGTCTTCTACAATTTTTCCTTGATCCATAAAGATCACTCGGTCTGCAACCTGACGAGCAAAGCCCATCTCATGGGTTACACACATCATGGTCATACCTTCTTTGGCAAGACCCACCATTACATCAAGCACTTCGTTAATCATCTCTGGATCAAGTGCCGAAGTTGGTTCATCAAACAGCATGGCAATCGGGTCCATACTGAGCGCACGTGCAATGGCAACACGTTGTTGCTGTCCACCTGATAACTGTGCAGGAAATTTAGCGGCATGCGCACTCAAACCCACACGATCTAAATAAGCCAAGCCTTTTTTCTTGGCTTCGGCTTCTGATCGACCCAAGACTTTAACCTGCGCAATGGTCAGGTTTTCGGTAATGGATAAATGTGGAAACAGTTCAAAGTGCTGGAACACCATACCGACACGACTACGCAATTTATTTAAATCGGTTTTTGGGTCATTAATGGAAATACCGTCGACTAAAATCGTACCGGCTTGAAAAGGCTCAAGTCCATTGACGGTTTTAATGAGCGTTGATTTGCCTGAACCTGAAGGTCCACACACGACAACCACTTCACCTTGTTTAATTTGAGTCGTGCAATCGGTAAGCACTTGAAAATCTTTATACCATTTACTGACATTTTGGAGGTCAATCATCGTTTTTTGATCGGTCATACACTTAACCTCCGTTGTAATTTTTTAACTGCATAGGTAGCGATCATACTAATAGTGAAATACACCAGACCGGCAAACAGAATGTATTGAGTTAACAATGACATGAGGTCGCCTCGAACATAGTTGGTGCGGAAAAAGTCTAACAGTCCGATGGCATATACCATGGTTGAATCTTGGAACAGAATGATGGTTTGCTGTAAAAGCAGTGGCGTCATTTTGCGAAAAGATTGCGGCAAAATAATTAAGCGCATCGCTTGGCTATAGCTCATACCGAGAGCATAAGCTGCAGAAGTTTGACCTTTAGGAATTGACTGAATCCCGGCACGGACAATCTCTGAAAAGTAAGCCGCTTCAAATAGCATGAAGGCCACAATACTCGACACGAGGGCAGTATCAATCGTCAGATAGTTACCTGTAATCCCTGTGTAGATAAAGGGTACGGCAAAGTAGAACCACATCAGCACCAAGAGCAAAGGAATAGAACGAAAAAGGTTCACATAGCCTTTAGCAAAAATATTAAATACTTTAATCGAGGACAGGCGCATCAACGCCAATAAAGTCCCAATAAAGACACCACCAATGGTTGCCGTGATCACCACTTTTAGCGTGATGCTGAAACCATGCCATAGTGCAGGGCCAGACGCTTGGAGGTCTTGAATAAAAGAACTGAGCCATTCCATTATTTATCTCCTGCAATTAAGCCAGGAACGCGTAGGCGTTTTTCCAGAAAATTCATGAAACCAATTAAACAGATGTTGATCACGATGAAAATAATGGTGACGTAGGTATAAATTTCGATGGTGTTTTGCGTGTATTCACTGATGGTTTTCATCTGTGAAATGATTTCTGCAACACCGACCAAAGACGCAACTGAGGTGTTTTTGACACAGTTGGTCAACTCAGAGCTGAGGGGTGGCAAAATCGTGCGGAATGACTGCGGTAAGATCACATAGCGGTAAAGTTGAGCCGTGCTAAATCCCATGGCATAACCTGCATTGGTTTGCCCCAAAGGAAGCGCTTCAATACCTGTCCTGACTTGCTCACAGACCCGTGCAGCTGTAAATAGACCCAAGCCGACACTTGCAGAAATTAGGGCGGTCGTATTTGCCCCAAGGTCATTCATCCACCAGCTTTTAATCGCAGCAGGGAGGAAGTTAGGTACAACATAGAACCAAATAAACAGTTGAATCAATAAGGGTACATTTCGGAAAATAGTCACGTAGGCAGTACCAATACCTCGTGCTACAGGACTCGGTAGGGTACGCATAATACCCAAGATGCTGCCGAGCACCATCGCAATGCTCCATGCCACCAAAGCGATGACAAACAGCCAGCCGATTCCAATTAAAATCCAATTCAGGTAGGTCGAATCACCTACACCAGTAGATTGGAACAGCACACCCCAATTCCAGCTATAATTCATAGGAACTCCCTATAATGAGCTTAAGCCAAAATCCGTTTGGCTTAAGCATCTTTAGAATGTTTAGGGAAAGTTATTCGTCACGGTCATGTGGATTGCTAATCAATGCTTTTAATTGATCAGACATCGGGAAATTCAAATTGATATTTTTTGGTGGAATTGGCGTTTGGAACCATTTTTTATACATGTCATTGATTTCACCAGAGCTATAGGTCGCTTTGATTGCATCATCAACCACTTGTTTAAAGCCAATATCGCCTTTACGTAGCATACAACCATAAATTTCTTGAATCGGTGCTGTACCCACGATTTCCCATTTATTTGGATCTTTGGCTTTCGATTTTTCACCCGCCAGCAAAATATCATCCATCATAAATGCCGCTGCACGACCATTTTGTAGCATGAGGAAAGACTCAGCGTGGTCTTTGGCAGAAATGACTTCACCAATACCTAACTCTTTTTCATGTTGACGAATATAACGCTCAGATGTAGTTCCTGCCGTGGTGACTAATTTTTTACCTTTAAGGTCAGCGAAGTCTTTAATCCCAGAGTTTTTTGCAGTAAGTAAGCGTGAACCCACTTCAAAGAAACCTGTTGAGAAATCAACTTGTTGTTGGCGTTCTTTATTGTTGGTGGTTGAACCACACTCTAAGTCGACGGTGCCATTAGAAACCAATGGAATTCGGTTTTGGCTGGTCACTAAGTTATAACGGATTTTTAAATCGGGAAGATTTAATTGTTTTTTTACTGCTTCAACTACTTTTAATTGAAGATCATGCGCATAACCCACAGGTTGGTTTGGATTATCTGCGATATATGAAAATGGAATCGATGAATCGCGATAGCCTAAAACAATCGTGCCCGATTTTTTGATCTTATCTAAAGTCCCTGAGTCAGAAACAGCAGCTTCACTTCCTGCAGCTTTATCCGTTGTAGGTGCTTTATTGTCACTACATGCGCTAAGCCCTAAAGTGAGCGCACTTGCACAGAACAAAGTTGCTAAATGTTTTTTTGACGTCATCGTTAAAACTCCTTTTACCCTGATTTAATATCCACTTTTTATGATCTTGTTACGTATTTAGTTTTATTGCTCTGTTTTTAAGAATGTTTCAACAATAAAAAAGAGATCATTTTCTACATCTTAGGTGATAAATCGAACAAGGCTCAAGCAAAATTTATTGCCGAATTGTTACTAAGAAATGGGATAAGTTATGAAGATTTTTTATAAGTAAATTTGTTATAAGCGATTGAATATTAAATGAATTATATTTATTGTGAAATAGATAATGAAAATAAAAGGGCATAAAAAAACCTCCAAATGGAGGTTTTCGGGATTAAACTTTAGTTCAATCTCCGTGTTAATGCACAAACATATCCATAAATTCACGAATTTCTTGAATCGCTGTGTCTACGTCGGAAGTCAACCAAGTCGGTTCAAAAAAGCCAGCATAATGCTCCAGTCGATCTTGGGGAACAACTAAGCGAATCGGGCATTCTTCTTCGAGCAAGCGCCAAGGAATAATAGGCACTTCATTATCTAAAAAAGCCGCAATATTTCGAATATCAATCACCATCGCATTGATGCATTCAGGGAATGGCATCACTGAAAACTCTTCAGTACGTCGGCGGAAATATTCCAAATCACCCCATTTCAACACATAACTTGGCTTACTAAATTCAATAATGCCAATAAGATGCTGATCACGAGTGTAATGAAGGGAACATTGATGAGTGACGTCAGTGTCAAGATCAAGCGTTACACCTTGTTGATGGTACGCCATAGATTTGATAACAGGTGAAAAATAAGGTGCATGATTATAGCTCATTTCATTCATCAAAAGCAGAGAATTCCATCTAGCTCAAAAAAGCATTTATTTTTGCAACACTTGATACTCTGAAAATGAATACGATTGAAATGGTACATTCATTTCATGCTCCGATATTTTTACCTTAGCGATTGATTTTAAATCTAAAAATCAGTCATCTATTTAAACAGCAAGACGGATGTAAATTGAACTGATCTTTCAAGTTACATGTTTTCACGGATTGTAATTGTTCTTCACACAATACAGGATATTGTATTGCTAGTATAAAAATTCAACTATGAACAACAAAATAGCGAGGGGAATATGACACACGATTTTAATAAACCACCCCATACCACCAGTACGGAAGAAACAACACAAAAAAAACGTATCCCTGTGTACATACTGATCTTAGTGGGTATCTTTTTAATCGCATTATTATTTTATATGTTTGCAGATATGAAACCTTCTGCTTCGGATGCACCGCCTGATCATCCTGCACCCAATGCACAAACTGCGACAGCCAATGATACGACTAGCGGTACAGCGGGGGATGAAGCTGTTGCTAATGATTCAAATACTGCAACTGCGACAGATCGTTGATAATAATTGATGATAAATACATGAGTCAGAGTTACATTAGTGCAAGATCTGAACCTTAAGTATCTCTTCAGAGTGACATAAATAAAGCCTTGGTTGTCCCAAGGCTTTTTTACATTCAATTGTGAGCTTTTGTTGGAGTTATGCATACTTTGGTTGATTAAAAAATACGCAAAAACTAAGGTGGAAAAGAAAGCTTAAGTTCAAAGCACTAATGCTGTGTGATATCGCGGCATACGTAAAAATGCACATAACAACAGATCATGTATAACAATGAGGGCGAACATATGAATGATTATCTGGGTGGTCCGCGTGGCCGTTTTGATGCCATGTATTATTGGGAACAGTTTCACCCCATTTTAAGTGCAGTAGCAATTCTCCTGATTGGTTGGGTCATTGCTTTATTGATTGCTGCTGGCGTCAAAAAAGTTCTGCAAAAATTAGGTACAAATCAAAAACTTTCAAATGCAACTGGGCACCGTTCCAATGTTGAAAATATAGTCTCCAGAGTAGTGTTCTGGATAATTTTGATCATTGCCGTTATTGGTGCGCTCAATGTGCTGAATTTGACCAGTGTCAGCGGCCCATTCAGTAATATGATTCAGCAGTTCTTATTATTTATTCCACAGCTTTTGGCTGCGGTAGCTGTAGGTTTTATTGGCTGGATTGTGGCGAGTTTGGTCAAAGTCGGTTCAAAGAAACTGCTTGATAAAACCCAACTCGATGAAAGACTCAGTTCTGAGGTTGGCGTCAGCCCAATCAGCCAAAATATCAGTGAAATTGTTTATTGGCTAATCTTGTTACTTTTCCTACCGATTGTTTTATCGATCTTGGGTTTGAACGGTCTCTTGTTCCCAATCCAAAATATGGTCACTGAAGTTGTTTCTTATCTTCCCAATATCTTTATTGCTGGTGTCATCGTCTTTGTGGGTTATATCTTGGCGAAGATTGTGCGAGGGATTATGGAAGGCTTGGTGAACAGTTTGAGTTTGCAGCAGCAAGTCGAAAAAGTGGGCATGTTTAAAAACGCAAAACTTGCTCAAGTTTTGGGTAATTTTGTCTTTGCTATAGTCATTATCACGGCTTTAATTGTGGCTTTCGAAGCACTTGGCATCGAGGCGATTTCTCAGCCTGCAACAGCCATGTTGCATGAGATCATGTATGCAATACCGAACATTATTGCCGCAGGTTTAATCTTAATCTTGGCCTATGTGGTGTCACGCTTTGTGGCACGTCTAGTGGTGGATGTAATCTCGGGTACTGGTGTAGATTCTGTACCAGAAAAATTAGACATTCAACGCTTTTTGGGCAATACCAAAGTGTCGGATGTGGTCGGTTACCTGATTGTATTTTTCACCATGTTGTTTGCGGTATCTGAAGCCGCTAACCGTTTAGGCTTTGAACAAATTAGTGCCTTAATTGCCATGTTTATCCAGTTCGGTGCAAGTATTTTACTTGGTGCCGTGATCTTGGTGGTGGGTTTCTGGCTTGCCAATATTGTGGCAAATGTGGTGCAACGAGGGGAATACAACAGTTCACGTTGGTTAGGTAATTTGGTTCGTGTGCTGATTATGGGCTTGGTTGTAGCCATGGGCTTACGTGCCATGGGTATTGCCGACTCGATCGTAAATTTGGCCTTTGGTTTAACCCTCGGCGCGGTCGCAGTTGCTTTCGCTTTGGCCTTTGGTTTAGGCGGTCGCAATCCGGCGGAACGATTGTTATCAGATCTTATCGATAAAGCGAAACGCGAAGCCAATGAACCAAATCCAGTACAGGAACAGGCGAAGGCAAAAACCACATTTAATACGACTACATCGTCTGCAGCGAGTCCAACGCCATCAACATCTGTGATGACTTCTGAAGTGAAAACAGATGATGGCTATCCAAACATTCAGCAAGCTGCTCCCGGCGTCAGTGAAAAAGAAACGGCCACGCCAGATCAGTTGGATGTAAACCCAAGTGATCAACCACAAAATAATCCATTTGGTTCAACTGGTGAGGCTGAAAAAGAGGTCGATGCACCTTCGGCACCCGTAACTCCGCCAAAACCGGATGACCCTAATTAACCTGTTCCGTCTTTACAAAAATCGGCCACGCTATAGGTGGTCGATTTTAATGCTCTATAAGGAATATTGTATGGCAAAAGCACCGAATAAATTTTTAGCCCCAGTGATTATTGCGGGGATCACGGTAGGTTTTTTGGCGAGCGCACGACGCTTTATTTTTGCAAAATCAAAACGCACTGATTTGGAGCAGGTAGAGCAATTACCGTCTAATAGTGAAAATAATAATACCAATCAGTTTAAAAAAAATGATTGAAATTTACCCGAAAATTGGTATTTTAAGTAATAGTGATATATGGAATATTACTTAAAATATAAAAACTTAGGATTCATATTGCTGTCATGAATGACACTTATGATCCGTGCAAAGGAATGGCAAAATGGGGGTAATTTCAATGCTCAATACTTTAGTATCGACACTCAAACAAACCGCAAGCGTGCAACCACAACATATTTCAGTTGCCATTGAAAAAATGGATATGACAATTCAACGAACTTCGTCGTCGTCAGTATCATTATTTAAAACCGACTATCTTGAATAAGTCAGATCGGGCAAGAAAAAGGGCTGAATGAATCAGCCCCTTTTTTTATGCAGAGATCTTCTGCAGGTTATATTTAATTAATTCTATGTCGAGATCAGACGTATTCAGAAGCTGCATGCGCAGAAGCCCATGCCCATTGGAAGTTGTATCCACCTAAATGACCTGTTACATCAAGTACTTCGCCAATAAAGTACAAACCTTTCTGTTTTTTACTTTCCATGGTTTTTGATGAGACTTCAGTGGTATCCACACCACCGAGTGTAACCTCAGCAGTACGATAACCTTCAGTGCCTGATGGTTTCACTTCAAAGCTTTCTAAACGGCTTGCAATGAGTTCTAGTTTTTCATCACTGATATTGCCAATGGCTAAATCAGCTTGTTCAGGCCAAATCAGATTTTGTAATTCCACAACCACGCTTTTCGGTAAGTGTTCATTGAACAGTGTACGCAGTAACACTTTGGGTTGACTGGATTTTTTAGATTTGAGGAAATCTAAAACATCTAAAGTTGGCAGGAAATTGATATTAAAACGTTGACCGACATCCCAGTAGTTTGAAAGCTGCAATGAGCTTGGGCCACTTAAACCACGGTGAGTAAAGAGTAAAGCCTCAGTAAAACTATTTAACTCATTCGATAACGTGGCTTCAACAGCATTGCCACTCAAGCGTGTGGTGACTTCTTTAAAACTATCTGAAAAGGTGAAGGGTACTAAGCCAGCGCGAGTGGGGTAGACGGAATGTCCGAATTGTTTGGCAATTTCATAGCCAATTCCTGAACCGCCTAATGTAGGAATAGACAGACCACCAGTGGCAATAACCACCGATTCTGCTTCAAAATAGCCTAGATTGGTTGCCACTTGAAAGCCTTGTTCAGGTAAGGCATTGACTGCTTTTACTTCACAGTTGGTTTTAATATCCACCAATCCTGTTTTGTCACATTCTGCCAATAGCATGGCGAGAATTTCTTTTGCACCATTTTGGGTAAATAACTGCCCATGTTTGCGCTCTTCGTACTCAATGCCATATTCGCAGACCATACCAATGAAGTCCCAGTTGGTATAGCGAGTTAATGCTGAAATAACAAAGTGTGGATTATGTGAAATATAATTTTCTGGTTCGACATACAAATTGGTGAAATTGCATTTACCACCGCCAGACATCAGGATCTTTTTGCCAACTTTATTGGCTTTTTCAACCACCAAAACTTTGCGTCCACGCTGCGCCGCTTTATATGCCGTCATTAAGCCTGATGCACCAGCACCTAAAACAAGGACATCATATTGATTTTGCGACATGGTAAGTTTCCGCGTGGAAGAAAGGACGCAGGATTATACGCTTTTTAGCGCTTCGGTTGAACCTTTCAGGCGACCTTGTAGGCCACCAGTATGAATCACTAAAACACGTTGATGGTTTGTAATCTGACCCCGCTCAATCATGCTGAAAATACCTCGCAGCATTTTAGCCGTATAGACCTGTTCTAATGGAATCGCATAGCGTTGCTCAAAGTCATGCATAAACTGTAAAAGTTCCGGCGTTGTTTTGGCATAGCCACCACAGCAAAATTCATCACTGATGCTCCAATTGGTTTTCTGCGTCAGCTGAGCAACATCGTCGCAAAGAAAATTGCCTTTGAGCGCTGAAAAGCCAAGAACATGTTGATGTTCAGCACTGGCTTCAATCAAGCCCGTTATGGTTCCACCTGTACCGACTGCACAGCAGATGAGATCAAAATTTTTTTGATTTTCATGGCTTAAGATTTCTCTACAGCCACGGATAGCCAATGCATTGGTTCCACCTTCAGGAATGACATAATGTTCGGGAAATTCCTGTCGTAATTGCGCTAAAGCGTCTGCTTGTTTCTGTTCTCGATACTGTTGGCGTGTGACAAAACTGAGCTGCATACCAAACTGTTCGGCGGTGGCTAAAGTAGGATTTCGGGCTTGATGTTGTAATTCTTCTCCACGGATGATGCCTAAACTGCCGAATCCAAATAAATGTGCAGCATATGCTGTGGCTGCAATGTGATTTGAATAAGCACCGCCAAAGCTAAGCACCTGTTTAAACCCTAATTTCTGCGCCTCAATAAAATTATATTTGAGTTTATAAAATTTATTGCCTGATATTTGTGGGTGTACCAAGTCCAAACGCTTAATACACAAATCAACCCCTTGATATTGAATAGTCTGCTCAGGAATGGCGTGGGCGATAGATTCAAACATGTTGGTAATCGTTATCTTGGTGGTTAGAGGTCAAATAGGTAGGCATTGTAAAACGGTAGGTGCGGAAGATGAAATCCTTTACATCTTGTTCAGCTCAACTTTACTTAACGCACTTCACTACCAGCATCCGCTAACTAGCAACATCAACAGAGGTCACGACAGACATACCGGGTCTTAAGTTTTCCAAACCTTGTTGATTGGGATCAATCGCAATTTTCACGGCAATGCGTTGCACGACTTTGGTGAAATTTCCTGTGGCATTGTCAGGTTTCAATACACTAAATTCAGAACCAGCCGCAGGGGAGATTTGCTCAACTTTGCCGTAAAATTTTTGATGTTTCATGCCATCGACGCTGAACCACGCTTTTTGACCAATATGCATATCTGCAATTTGCGTTTCTTTAAAGTTGGCAGTCACCCAGCGCTGCTGTGGAATCAAATACATCAGTTGAGTGCCTGCCGCAACATATTGACCAATACGCGGGCTGACTTCGCCAAGTTGACCATCCATAGGTGCCACAATCGTGCTGTAGTCTTTGGTGGTCACTGCCTGATCAAATTGTGCTTTAGCACTATTCACTTGCGCTTTAAGCCCTGTCGCTGCAACTTGTGCAGTTTTGAATGATTCTTTGGCAACCAGTAAATTGGCTTCTGCTTGATGAAGTTGGGCCAAACTATTTTTAGCGTCTGCAATCGCTTTATCTTGTTCTGATTTCGATGCAGCGCCAGTATTGCCGAGTTGTTGGTAGCGCGTCATTTGTGCAAGAGCTAATTCATAGGCCGCACGTGATTGGTCCACTTTCGCTTCGGCTGCCGTAATATCTGCTCTGCGTTGTTCAATGGCCTGGCTTTGATTGGCAAGTGAGTTCTGTGCTTGTTCCACCCCAGATTCAGCCTGTGTGACTTTTTGATCATAGGTCGTTGCATCGATATGCATAAGCACTTGACCTTTTTTCACATGATCAAAATCCGTCACCAAAACATCTTTCACATAACCATTAATTTGTGATGAAAGCACCGTGGTTTTGCCTTTGACATAGCTATTTTCAGTCGACTCGATACTGTTATGAAATGGACCAATCCGCCACACCCATAAGATCAGTGCAATTCCCAACAAGAGGATGATCAACATGAAAACCAGGGTACGCTGCGGCGTAGAAATAAGCTTGCTCGATGGCGCAGGCATAGCGGTTGCTGTTTGTGGTTGCTGTGGTGCTGCTTGCTCAGTGGGTTTATGGTCTTCGGTCATGTTGTTCTCAATATCAATTAGGTCATTTGGCGGTTGCTTATGTTGTTTAAGTCGGGAAAATTTTAACTACTATCCGTGCGTTGCTGTTGGCGTAATTGATATTTATTTTTGCCCATCAGCAATAAACCCCAAAGCAACAATAAAACGGCGAATATGCCATTTAAAAAAATCACATCGTTATAGGCTCGAACTTGGGCTTCTCGAGTGATGGTTTGATTAAGGCTACGTATGGCTTGTTGTTGATCTAAATTAGGGTCTAAAGAATATTGATGCGCACTTTGCGCCAATTGTTGTAGGCGCTGTTCGACTATAGGGGATGTTTGCGATAAATCATTATAAATCTGTGCCTGATAAGTTTGGGTACGCATTTGCTGGTAGGTCGAAAAGAATGATGAGCCGACGAGACCCCCAAAGGTCTGTGTCGCAGAAAACAACACGATAAACGTCACCATGTACGATGGGCCTTTTTGCAAAGCACTGACTATGCCTGTAAGCAAAAGTGGGCCAATAAACATGCCACTAGCAAAGCCCACCAAAAACTGACTCCAATAAAAATCATGCGGTCGAACATCACTGGTCAGGTGGTAATCCAGCGCACAGGCAAAGAGCACGAGACCTGCTGCACCAAGCAGATGAAGCACAATTTTTTCTTTGGAAAAGGTCAGGGCACTAAACACTGTACCTAAGACAATCCCGATCAGCACGACGGTATAAAAGGAAACAAATTGGTCGGGTCCCATGCCCATGGTTTTCAAAAAATTCACGGCTGCATAGCTTTGTTCTGACATGAGGAAGCGAATGGCAAAGGCACCGATAATAAAACTTACGGTCGACGATGTTCCTAGCCAGCGTGTGACAATAAGGGGATTGACCCGAAAATGTTCATAGGTCAGACCAACAACTAAAAGAATCAAAGCGGCGATGAGTAAATAGGCCAACCATTCAGCTTCAAACCACCAAAGAATCGGGCCTTGAGTCAACACGATACATAGCAAAGCAAAGCCGGGTGCCAATAATGCAAAGGTGAATAAATCCTGCTTTTCAAACACTTCGATTCTTAAACTGCGTGGCAATTTGAGTGACACCACCATTGCCAAACAACATAAGGCTAAACCTAATTCAAAGGTGTAAAAAATAGACCAATCGTTGACATCGACCAGATAGGGAGACATGATCCATGCCAACGGAATCCCCAACTGCTGAAAGCCTAAAGCCAGATATAGACCACGACCAAAATGAGCACGTTTAAAGGCTTGCATGATGTAATACATCCCAAGCGAACTGAGTGGAGCTGCAAGTAAGCCGCTAATCACCCGTGCAAAAATTGCCATTTCATAGGTATGGACAAATAAATGCAGCAGCATCACCGCGATAAATAATACCAAGCCAATTTCTGAAAATAGCCTAAGTCCATATTGTTGACGGGCTTTAAATAAGATCAGGTTAGAGCTGACATTGGCCATAACAAATGCCGCAGGAATCCATGCCGCTTCTGAAGGCGTTAAACCATATTCACCTTGTAGAAGGGGTAAATTTGCCGTGATAAATCCATTACTTAAACTCCCCGAGATCGCAACAAATAAACCGATAAAGAAGTATAAAAAACGCTTATAGGTCGGATGTGCAATCGCAGCAGGAGAGCCGGGCAAAGTCGGTTTTTCTTCGGGTGTCCAATCCGGAGCAGGTTCCAATAAACGCGGTGATTTGGACATGACGTGTTACCCGCAAATACCATGCAGTAAAAACTCAACGGCACGTTTGGCGAGTTTTTCTTGGTCTGCTTCGGTATGGCCTTGCAAAGCTGCCCGCAAAATGGAAGTGACCATGGCATAGTCCGCCGGTTTAAAGTCTGCTCGACAGCGACCATTTTGAATGGCCTGATCAATTATCGGTTGCAAAATAGCATCACGTCGTTGGTATATTTCAACCATGGCAGGATCATCCCGATCGATAACACGCCAATATTCCATTAAAGCCGTGAGATAGGGAATATTATAAATATGGTCTTGAATGAGGCGAATAAATCCATCATCGAACTGTGCATAATTAAGCGCACGCTGTTCAAGTCGGTTCAAGGCAGCTTGCATTAAGGCGATTACCAACTCACGACGGTCATTAAAATTACGATAAAACGTCGCACGTCCAACTTGAGCTTGATCCATGATGAGTTGTAGAGGCGCATTGATTCCGTGAATACGGAATACCTCAATCGCAGCTTCTAAAAGGATTTCACGATTTTGTGCAGCGAGTTGTTGACGTGTGGACATTATTCTTTGAAAGCATCATTTTAAATTTATCTAGATATTAAACGGACAAAAGTGTCCGAAGTAAAATCGTATTCGATAGCATTTTTGTAACTTGTCGTCTATGTAGTTTTAATAAAATGAATAAATTATTTATTGTTAAAAGAAATATTTTCTTATCATCATCAATCTACATCCGCATTCGTAAGACAGTCGAGACATAATTCCTGACAATTGACCCTAAATCGGCAGATAAATAAGGTGAATATCTGCACAAAAATGCTATGCTGAATTTATAAACAAGATAATTATAAAAATGGAGGGCATCCAATGAGCAAATTAAGTCGGGCTGTGTTGCCTATGCTGTGCCTGTGCAGTTTTTGGATGGTTGGTTGTGATACGACTGACGAATTGCATCGTCCTCAAAATGAACATCGCACCATGATTATTGGTGGTGTCCCTGTAAATGACCATGACTATAAATTGCCCCGTGAAGATGTTGCATTCAATGAAGCCGCTGCAGATGACGATTAGCAGATGGATCTGTAAAAAAATTAGGTGGACATACTGTCAGTACACGGTAGTGAGACGTGACATGTAAAGAGTCACAGATGCAGTGTGCTACGTCAGATGTGTGAACATTTTGAAGTAGACGTCTTACTTCTGCAGTTTAGTTTGTTGGATTAAAGCCTTACAAACATTTAAAAAGGCTCTGTACTCGCCCAGTATGCCCGAACTGGAATGAACCGTGGTTCAAATGCTTAAATCAGGTCAATCTATCAGGTCTATTTGCCAATTGGATGCCTGAATTTCTAAGTTATTTTGTCTAAGTTGCTGACTAATGCTATCGGCCTGTTTTTGTAAATCTGCCACTGCAATGGTTTTAATCCAACGGATTTCACTCGAGCTATAACGACCATTTTCACGGCGTGAGCTGTCGATTGCTTGTTGCAAGATACGATGCTGTTGGGTCAATAAATCACGTTCATTGAGGACCGAAAGCATGCAGCGTCCTGAACTGGTTTTAGCCTGTGCGTTGGTGGCGTGAATCTTTTCAATTAAGCCATAAAGTTCTGTATTTACGGCAAATGCTTCTTGAATTAAAGCATTTGGTTCTTCGCTAGGTGCATCACCTTCTTGAATGAGCACGTTGTTATTGATTCTTTGTTGCAGCGAGGCCAATTTTGTTTGTAAGTCACTGCGTAAAAGTAGGGCTTCAGCTAATTTCATTGTCTTGATATTAATTTGTACTTTTAACGATCATGCGATGGATTAATGCGGTATTCAAGTTATTTATAGTGAAAAATTTGGTCAATTAAAATAAACACTGCAAATTATAGGGAGAAATTCAGAGATTCTATCTGTAAAATTGCCACGAATTTAAGTGAAAACGGTGTGACAGTGGAATCATTTTGGATATTAGGCTCGATTGCGGCAGCACTATTACTTGGTGCAATGAGCCCGGGGCCAACGTCAATTTATGTGGCGAAGAATTCCATTGCGATTTCACGTAAACACGGTTTATTTACCGCTCTTGGTACAGGTTTCGGCGCTGCAATATTTGGGCTATTAGCGGTATTGGGTTTGCAGGCATTTTTATTGGCTGTACCTTCTGCTTATTTGGCTTTAAAAATTTGTGGTGGTTTATATCTGCTTTGGATGGCATTTAAAATTATAAAACATGCCAAAGAACCCATCGAAGCAGGCAATTCGAGCAGTTCGCAAATGTCACTCCGTCGTGCATTTACCACTGGTTTAATTACTCAGTTGTCGAATCCTAAAATTGCAATTGTGTTAGCCAGTATTTTTACGGCACTTTTACCGAAAGACATTCCGACGTATTTCTACTTTGTATTGCCAGTTTTGTGTTTCTTTATCGATGCAGGGTGGTGCTCATTGGTCGCTGTAGCTTTATCGGCAGAAAAACCCCGCAAAGTTTATTTGAAGTTTAAAGCGGGTTTTGATCGGGCAGCTGGGGCAGTGATGACAGTGCTTGGATTAAAGCTGATTTTGGGGATGAAGTGATTTACAGTTAAGGTGTAAAGAAATATATTAAAATACAATAATTTATTTTTGAATTTTAATATGTCTAATTACATTTCAGAACCTAATAAGCACATTGAAGACTACTTAGACTATTATTTCGATGGAAATAAGAATTTTGAATATGCTGTATTGTTGAATGGAGCATGGGGTAGTGGCAAGACATGGTTTGTAAAACAATATTTAGAAAAGAAAAAAGATCAGGGAAAAAAGATTTGTTATGTGAGTTTAAATGGTATTACTAAGACTTATATGATTGATGAAGCTATTTTTAAAAGTATTCATCCAATTCTTGGGAGTAAAAGTGCAAAATTAGCAGGTCAAATTTTAAAAGGTACATTGAAAGCAACAATTAGAGTTGATTTAGACAACGATGGTAAATCAGATGGAAATATCTCAGGTAGCATTCCCAATATTGATTTACCAGATTATCTAAAAATTAATGATAACTTCGTATTAGTTTTTGATGATTTAGAACGTTGTGAGTTAAAAAAAGAGGAAGTACTTGGCTATATTAATTACTTTGTAGAGCAGGAAGGAATTAAAACCCTTATTGTGTCGAATGAAGAAGAAATTAAAGATAATGAAGAATATACTAGAAAAAAAGAAAAACTTATTGGAGCAACTTTTTATTATATAGAGGATCAAGAGTTAGCAATTAGAAGTATTCTACATGAGGTTGAAAATAGAGATTTAAACAACCTGCTCACTTCAAATTTTGAATTAATAAAGCAAACTTTTAACCAAGTAGGCTATAAAAATTTACGATCTTTTAAGCAAGCAATTTTTGACTTTGAAAGATTTTATAAAAAAGAATATTTTTCTTATAAAGATTGTTTTGATCCTGACATTTTTAAAAAAGTATTAAAGGTTTTTTTAACACTTTCATTGGAAAATAAAAAAGGAAGATTTAAAGGAGAAATCTTAAAATTTAAGCTTGATGACAAAGAACCTTCGACCAATGAAGAAAAAAGGACTAGTGCTTTTCAACATCTTGTCAGCTATGTTGGTGAAGATGCACACGGTTTCCATAAAAAGTATCAAATGAATCTGAATGATTATATTTTTACTCAAAAGCTTTGGGATCAAATTCTGAATAAAAATATTATTTTAGATAAAATAATTCACGATGAGTTATATGAGTCATATTTTAGATTACAAGAAGAGTCACCCACTTGGTTTAAACTTTGGCATTATTTGGATTTAGAACAAAAAGAGTTCGAAGAACTAGTCAAAGAAGCAAAATTAAGTATTGAACATCAAAGTTTAACTAATGTAACAGATATTCTTCATACGGTTAGTATGTTGGTATATTTCAAAGAAAAAAGTCTCATTTTCTGCTCAATTGAAAGTCTATTAATGTTAGCAATTAGCCAATACAAAAAAATTGTAAATTTACAGGAAAATATTAAAAAATTTGGTTATTTTGATAAGTTGACAAAAATAACTAATCATGCGAAAAGGTTTTTTTAGTTAACAGATGTTCACACATGCCTCGGATTGTTTCTGTACCACTTAGTTTAGAACAGCGAGAACGACTCATTTTTCTGGCCAAAC
>NZ_VPAO01000055.1:0-19701 GCF_013419235.1 Acinetobacter sp. YH12098 | reverse complement strand
TTATACGTAATTTAAGGGTTTTCATGTACTTATATTAACAATCAAAACTCAAGGAAAATAGTCCTTAGTTAAATCAAACGACACTTCATGTCGTGTCGCTTATATCTCTGACCTGAAGGACAGAGTTCTACGCTCCATTTGATAAAATAAGAAAAATTTATGAAGTATTGACTCTTATCCTATTTGATTAATTGCATGATTTAATGCCATTTTTACACCCTTAAAACTTTTACCATTTGGTAAATTTACATGTAAAGTCATGTAATTAGTTTGAATAAAATATTTTTAAAAGAGATTAAATCTTCTAAAAAACAAGAGTATGATGTGCACAATTTATCTTTTGAGTGCTCATTTTATGTCCAATTGGTTTCCCAAATGGCGCCCATACGAAGGCAATATTGATGCACGTCCTGTCGGTACCAATGAGTATCTTCCGCCTGTGCAAAGTGTTGTATTGGGGATACAGCATGCCTTTGCAATGTTTGGTGCAACGGTTCTTGCACCATTCTTGATGGGTTTTGATGCCAATCTTGCAATTTTAATGTCGGGCATCTGTACCATCTTGTTCTTCTTTATGACTGGTGGTCGTGTACCAAGTTATCTGGGCTCAAGCTTTGCCT
This sequence comes from Acinetobacter sp. YH12098, assembly GCF_013419235.1. Classification (NCBI taxonomy): domain Bacteria; kingdom Pseudomonadati; phylum Pseudomonadota; class Gammaproteobacteria; order Moraxellales; family Moraxellaceae; genus Acinetobacter; species Acinetobacter sp. YH12098. The sequence continues at coordinate 19,081 of NZ_VPAO01000055.1, read as the reverse complement.
TTATTGGTGTGGTCATTGCCGCAACAGGTTATGCAGCGTCAGGTACTGGCGCGCCAAATGCCAATATCGCGATGGCTGCTGGCGGGATTATGGCCTGCGGTATTTTATATGCCATTTTTGGTTTTATCGTGATGGCAACGGGTACCCGTTGGATTGAAAAACTCATGCCACCTGTCGTTACAGGTGCAGTGGTGATGATCATTGGTCTCAACCTTGCCCCAGTGACCATTAAAGGGGTTGCCGGTAATAACTTTAATATGTGGATGGCTTTAGTCACTGTACTGTGTATGGGTTCGATTGCAGTGTTCACGAAGGGCTTGTTACAACGTCTATTACTCTTAGTTGGCCTTCTACTCGCTTACTTGGTGTATTACATCATTTCCAATGTCATGGGTCATGGCACACCAATCAACTTCGTTCCAGTACAAGATGCAGCTTGGTTTGGTGTTCCTCAATTCCATTCGCCTGTTTTTGATTTCAATGCCATGCTGATCATTGCACCGATTGCTTTGATTTTGGTGGCTGAAAACTTAGGTCACATTAAAGCTGTGGGCGCGATGACAGGTGAAAATCTTGATCCGCACATTGGTAAAGCCTTCGTTGCAGATGGTGTTGCAACCACACTTTCAGGCGGTGTCGGCGGTCCGGGTATGACCACTTATGGCGAAAATATTGGTGTGATGGCAGTAACGCGTGTTTACTCGACCATCGTGTTTGTATTTGCAGGTGTATTCGCCATCTTCCTTGGTCTTTCTCCAAAGTTTGGTGCGATTATTCATACCATTCCGCAAGCCATTTTGACAGGTGCATCGATTGTTGTATTTGGTCTAATTACCATTGCAGGTGCGAAAATTTGGATTGAAAACAAAGTTGATTTTTCAAAAAACAAAAACCTGATGGTGGCAGCAGTCACGATTATTTTAGGTACAGGTGACTTTGCACTTCAATTCGGTAACTTCAACTTAGGTGGTATTGGTACTGCTACATTTGCAGCGCTGATTTTGAATTGGTTCTTTAGCTTGGGCGATAAATCAGAATAAGCCTCCAAAGCATTTAAAAAAGAATACAACATTCATTTGAAAAGCGGCCGAAAGGTCGCTTTTTTTTATAGCTGCTCTTTCAGTAAGATAAGGCATTAGCTAAGGAATACACCATATGCGACTGGATTTGTTCGACCTTCAATTGGTGCTGCACATTGTAGACAGCGGCAGTCTGACCAAAGGCGCTGCTCGTTCTGCCATCTCGCTACAAGCAGCCAGTGAACGGATTAAAAAACTCGAACAGCATTACCGCACAGCCCTGTTCACTCGCCAAGCCAAAGGGGTCAAACTGACTCTTGCCGGTCAAACCTTGGTTGAACATGCACAGCGCATCTTAGGTGAGGGGCAACAATTAGAACACGCGATGCTGCCCTTTGGCCATGGGCTAAGTTCCAATATGACCTTATGGTGTAATTCATCTGCACAAAGTGAATATTTGCCGGTTTTGCTGCCACGCTATTTGCTAGAAAATCCCAACACACAAATTGAGCTGCATGAAGCCGAGTCTAAAGATATCATTGCAGCGATAGAGCAAGGTAATGCACAACTAGGTCTAATTTCGGGTTTCTTTAAATCCGAAAAGTTACAAACACTTGAGTTTGCAAATGATCCTTTGGTACTGATTTGTCCTATAACTCATGAATTGGCCTCGATATCTAGCGTCAAACCCGCAGAGATTTTAAATTATCCCTTTGTCGGTTTGATGCAATATCATTCCTTGCAACAATCGATCGAGGCTCAAGCCAAATTATTCGGCTGTGAAATTCAGTATCGGTTACGTTTGCCGAACTTTGCCGCGATCGCCCAAGTGGTGGCGAATGGTGTGGGCATTGCCATCATGCCAAAACGTGCGGCCCAACGATTAATCAGTTTGTATGCCTTTGCCCAAGTTGAGCTCAGCGGTGAATGGGCCAATCGAAAACTGCTCCTCACCGCGCGTAATTTTGATGATTTACCCTTAAATTATCAGCATTTCAGTCAGTTTCTACTGTCACAAAAATCTACTTTAGATGGCTAAGTCTAGGCTTTAAATCACGCCAAACTGGTGCAGCATCATATAGCTACCGAGGGCAATCAACCCGATAAAAAACACCTTACGGAATTTTTGTTCTGGAATGCGGTAACGGATTTTTTTCCCTGCCCACATGCCAATGAGCGCAGGAATCAGTGCCATGGCTGACATGGCATAATCAATCGGAAGATCTTCCACAGGATTTTGCTGTAAGAACACTGCCAAACAAATGGTTGATGTGGTAAAGGCCAAACCGAGTGACTGTACAAGATCATCGCGTTTCAGTTGCAAACCTTGCAAATATGGTACTACCGGGATCACCACCACACCGGTCGCAACAGTCAGCGCTCCACCGAGATAACCGATCATTGGAGATAGCCATTTTTCATGTGGTGCAAAGTTCGGCAAGCTTTTGGCACAAAGCCCATACAGTCCATATAGTGCCAACATGCCCCCCAGTAAAGCTTCACTTTTAAATTCACCATGTCCTAAAGTTGGAAAAACACTCCAAATTGAACCGATGATGATGCCGAGTAACAAGGGCCAAAAGCGTTGAATTAGTCGCAGCACCTGCCCTTCGGCAAATAGTTGCCAAAAATTGGTCACCATAGATGGAATGATCAATAACGTGGCTGCCTGAAATGGACTGATCACCATGGTGAGTAAGCCCATCGATACCGCTGGCAGGCCTAACCCAATCGTGCCTTTAATCAGACCTGCGATTGCAAAAACTGTGATGACGAACCAAATCATGGCGAAACTCGCTGAAGAATTGGTTCTATGCTATGCAATTCAAGCCCTTTGAAAAATCAGTGTTTTTGGAATAGAGCCTCAATAAAAAGTTGAGGCTGTGCTTGAAATCAGCTATAGACAAGGTAGTTGAATTCAATAAAAAAGGAATTACAACTTATTTATTTTAATTATTGTCATAACTACTCTTTTGCTCTTCAGCTAATTCATAAGAACTTTCGAATTGATATTTCACCGTTTCATCTTGAATTGAATCAATAAATTTTTTTAATTTATTTTTATATTCAACGTTCCCAGATTTATACATTGATAGCAAATAGCCCCACTCACCATAAATATACTGAGGGTCATTTTTTGATACTTTCCTTAATTCTTCTTTTAAAATCAATGCTAAATCGGAATAACATTTTTCATATTCATCTTTCGATCTTTTAGCATAATAGCTTAACTCACACTGAGTCACTAAAAGTTCCTGACTGAAAGAGTCCTTTAACATTTTATGATTAAGATTATAAGCCTCTTCATACATGCCTGTTGCTAAGTAGATTTGCATTTCAATCTTTTGTCGTTCTTGATCATTCGTGATCTTTTTTATTTCAGACAAACTATCTTTCATTACTTTATCTGCGTTTTCTTTATCTCTCAGATTAAGTTTATTAATAGTATTTTTATAATCATTTATTATAGCTGTATCTTCTTTAGACAGCGTTGAAATTGATTCTTTTTTTTGAGCTTCTTTAACTTCATGCTGATTCAAACTAATTTTCTCAGACGAGCAAGCAGTACTACCAAATATAAAAAATAAGGTTAAGAAAATAAAAAAGAACATTAATAAATTTGATCTAATCTCAAAAACTAAAAATTACGGTCGAATCTCTTTCAACTCACGTTGAATAAAATGCTGAATCATATCGCGATATAAACGTTCCACAATATCTGCATTTACACCGTGCTCTGTGGCTTGTAGACGAATTTTACTAATCACCGCTTCGACACGTTCTGGTGATTGAACATCCTGTACTGAACGCTTAAAACGCACCGCTTGATCGACATAAAACTGACGTGCAGCAATGAGCTCAATAATCCCCTGATCAATCACATCAATCTGTGCGCGGGCTTGCTCTAATGACTCAACTTTTTCTTTCTTCATCTTCTCTGGCTTCACTTTCAGCGGTGTTTTCACTTTTATACTTCTCTTCTAACACATTACTGAAAATACTTTCAATCATCCAAACGCGGTATAAGCTATTAAATACATAGCTTTGACCTGCAATACGTAATTCTAAAACAGGAAAATCGGGCTGTGACTTCATCTCACAGTGCATATCATTTTCTTTTAATTTTTCAGCAATATCGTTAGTAGTCAGTTCAGAAATCTCTAACTCATACTGTAAAGCCTGAAAATGTGCTTTGAAGGATAAATCACGCCCTTTGGTCCATACGGCTTCCAAAATGCGATACATCACATCAATACGTTGCTCTTCAGGTGCACTGTAGTAAAGCTGTGACATAGCTAATGTCGCAGCTTCTGTAGGCCGGCAAAATGGCGTGAACTTAACTTCTGTCCGTTTAGACAGACGTGTTGCCAAACTCCAGTCAAACAAATCTCGACCGTGATACGACAATGGATACACATTCAGCTGAATATTATAATAGTCCGCCAATTCCTCACGAATATAAGCCAACAGTAACCATGAAATCGGATCTTCCATCGCGATGTAGAGATCAAGCTCAGGATCGAGTCCCTGAATTTCATTCAACTCTTCTGCATCACTGATCAGGTGCTCACGCCATTCAATATGATTGATCATAAAGATCGGGTTATCTGTCAGGAGTTTTTGTTGTTTTAAACGGCGCGTTAAACGCAGTAAATCATCTACAGCATGGTACTTACGTTCACCAAACTCAAAATAGCCCGATAAAATCGGGGTATCGGTAAAGATACGTTCAGGAAAATCTTGAGCTTTATGATGACGGCTGGCCATCGCATACAGTGTTCTCAGCTTGCCATACTGCTTTTGCCACAACATGTGGAACACATCTTCAAGTAAATAAAGAAAGTCTTGGCCGCGTAATGGGGTATTTTTTAGAATAATTTCGGCTTGTTCTAAAGCTTCAGCGGTCGGTTGTTCAGGTGTTTCATGAAAACTAAAACGATGCTGCCGCGCTAAAATTTGGGCATCATTCAGACAATATTGTTGCCATTCTATCGATGACATTTGATTAGGAGGTTCAGCACTCTGACGACAAATAATCACTTTCAGTGGTTTGATTTCATCACTGAGAATTTCCTCTAATTGAGGCAGCTGCTGCGCAGCCAAATAGCTATAGACATCATCCAGTCGAAGATAAACACTCAGACCTTGTTCCGTGGGTAACACCGCTTGTCGGGTCGGTTTCTGATAAAACCAACTCGATCGGATTGGATCGAACCAACGGCGTAACAGTGACATGCGTTTTTTGCCTCAAAATGATGAATTGTGCCGAACCTGCCAGCACATGCTTAAAATTCAACTTCTATTATGAAGCTGTTTTAAATGAGATATAAGCCTTGTGCAAAACTTATATCAAGTCAGGGCTGAATGTTCAATGTTTAACAATGGATTAGACGTCTAGATTTAGGTCAGTCACCGCACCTTTTTCCGCACCAGAGGTCAACTTGGCAAATTTAGCCAAAGCGCCATGGGTATAGTTTGGTTTCGGTTTGACCCAGGCCGCACGACGTGCAGCAAGTTCATCCTCAGCCACATGCCAAGTCATTTCACGCGTTTCAGCGTTAATTGATATTTTATCGCCGTTTTTGACCAAGCCAATTGGGCCGCCTTCATAGGCTTCTGGTGTCACATGACCAATCACAAAACCATGGCTGCCGCCCGAGAAACGCCCATCGGTCAACAGTGCGACGGATTGGCCTAGACCTTTACCAATAATCGCTGAAGTCGGTTTCAGCATTTCAGGCATACCCGGTCCGCCTTTCGGCCCAACACCGCGGATCACCACCACTTCACCTTCTTGTACTTCGCCATCTAAAATACCGCGCATGGCACCCTGCTCACCCTCAAATACCCGCGCAGGCCCTTCAAAATACAGCCCTTCTTTACCGGTAATTTTAGCCACTGCACCCGTCGGTGACAGATTGCCTTTCAGTACAACCAAGTGCGAATCCTTTTTGATCGGTGCATCAAATGGCAGAATAATTTGCTGACCTGCAGGATAGTCTGCTACATCGGCTAAGTTTTCCGCCAAAGTTTTGCCTGTGACCGTCAGGCAAGAACCATCGAGCATACCTGCATCCAGCATGCGCTTCATCAGCGGCTGAATACCGCCAATGGCAATCAGTTCCGACATTAAATATTTACCCGATGGGCGCACATCGGCCACCACAGGAATATCTTTGCCAATACGCACAAAATCATCCAAAGACAGTTCCACGCCTGCGGTATGCGCCATGGCAATCAAATGCAGTACGCCATTGGTTGACCCACCTAAGGCAATTAGCACTTTAATCGAGTTTTCAAAAGCAGCTTTGGTCATAATGTCGCGCGGCTTAATATCTAAACGCAGCAGGTTCATCACGGCTTCACCTGCGCGTTGGCAATCGGCAATTTTATCCGCGGATACCGCTTCCTGTGCTGAAGACCCCGGCAAGCTCATGCCCAGTGCTTCAATCGCTGAAGCCATCGAATTGGCCGTGTACATACCACCGCATGAACCCGGCCCCGGCAGCGCGACTTCTTCAATCTGCTTCACTTGAATTTCATTGATTTCGCCTTTGGCATGCTGACCCACTGCTTCAAATACCGAAATCATGTCGGTATGCCCTGCTCCGGGTTTGATGGTGCCACCATAAATAAACAGGCCCGGACGGTTTAAACGCGCCAAGCCCATGATGCAACCCGGCATGTTCTTGTCACAGCCGCCTACGGCAATTACGCCATCATAGGCCTGACAGCCCACCACAGCTTCAATAGAATCGGCAATGATTTCCCGCGACAGCAAGGAATACTTCATGCCTTCTGTACCGTTGGAAATGCCATCAGAAATGGTGATGGTATTGAAAATAATGCCTTTCCCGCCTGCAGCATTGACCCCACTTTCAGCTTCACGGGCCAAAGCATCAATATGCATATTACATGGCGTGACATTGGCCCAAGTCGAAGCAATGCCAATAAAGGGGCGAGTAAAGTCAGCATCTTGGAAGCCCGTAGCACGCATCATGGAACGTGCAGGCGCATTTTCAATGCCTTCATAAACAGGAGCGGAATGTTCACGGATATTATTTTTACTCATTGTTCTTCCTTGGCGATGGCTGATTTTGGCTTCAGCTTTGGCGGGTTCTTTTAAATTTATTGTATAGAAAGCGCTCAGCATGTAAAAGAAATTCCATCCCCGCATATAAAGTTTTTATGTACATCCAATATTATTGAATCACATGCCAAAGCCATAAAAGGCGTATGAGAAGATTTGAATAAAGGGAGGATTTTCACATGAATCCTCTCCCTAGCCCTCTCCTTTAAAAGAGAGGGAACGTCCATAATGTCGGCACTACTGCCCATAAAATGACTTAGGTAATGATTTATTATGCGTTGAATTTTATCTAATACCTGATACGCGGAAATGTCATCCGCAACCTGCGTGGTCTTTTAAAGAAACTTTTTTTGCAAAAATATTTTTAGAATCTTAAGTGGACAGGTTTTGCGGATGACAAATGGTTTTGGTTACTTTTGCCAAAACAAAAGTAACATAAGAGCTCCTAAAATTTGCTTTAAAAAGATAAGACTCCGTCGTGTCATTTTTTTAAATTTAGAGACTATAAAAAATAAGCTTCCACAATATTCAATTTAGTGAAAATCAAAATAAAAAAATCACCGCAGAAAGTATGATTTTAGGTTTTAGATTCTTTCCCATACAACCTCATACTAAAGAATAAAACTCTAATGCTATCTCGTAGGCACTCCTTACTTTTGACAGGCCAAAAGTAAACAAAAGCCTTTATCTACCCGATATAGCATCCCTGCTATACTGGCAAACGTGCAACTTCCTGTCGCACCTCTCCATAGCAAAAGTTGGGGATTTATAAAATATTACTTGCATAAAAAAAGCACCCCATTCGGAGTGCTTTTTTATTTAAAAATCTAGAGCTTAGATTTCACGTACTGCGCCTTTCGCCGCACTCGTGGTATGCATTGCATACGCTTTCAATGCTTTCGAAATTTTGCGTGGACGCTCTTCCACTGGATGCCAACCTTTCGCTTCTTGCGCTGCACGGCGAGCCGCCATCGTAGCGTCATCAACAGCTAAGTTGATGGTACGGTTTGGAATATCAATTTCGATTAAATCGCCATCTTCCACCAAACCAATTGCACCACCTTCTGCTGCTTCAGGTGAAACGTGACCAATTGACAGGCCTGATGAACCGCCAGAGAAACGACCGTCAGTCAATAACGCACATTCTTTGCCTAGACCTTTCGATTTTAAGTAGCTGGTTGGGTACAACATTTCTTGCATACCCGGACCACCACGTGGGCCTTCATAGCGAATCACAACCACATCACCGGCTTTGATTTCATTACCCAAGATCGCCTCTACTGCTGAATCTTGGCTTTCAAACACACGTGCAGTACCGTTGAATTTCAAGATTGAATCATCTACACCCGCAGTTTTTACGATACAACCATCGAGCGCAATGTTGCCGTAAAGCACAGCTAAGCCACCGTCTTTCGAGAACGCATGTTCAGCATTACGGATCACGCCATTTTCACGGTCACCATCTAGTCGTTGGTAATATCGATCTTGTGAGAATGCAGTTTGCGTTGGTACACCGCCCGGCGCTGAACGGAAGAATTGGTAAACGTCTTCATTTTCAGTACGGATAATGTCCCATTTATCTAAAGCATCTTTTAAGCTTGCTTCGTGAACAGTACCTACAGATGTGTCCAATAAGCCTGCACGGTCTAATTCACCGAGAATGGACATGATACCGCCAGCACGGTGTACATCTTCCATATGTACGTCGTTTTTCGCAGGTGCAACTTTACAGAGTACAGGCACTTTACGAGATAAACGGTCAATGTCGTCCATCGTGAAATCAACACCCGCTTCGTTTGCAGCAGCTAATAAGTGAAGAACGGTATTGGTTGAACCACCCATTGCGATGTCCAAAGTCATGGCATTTTCATACGATGCTTTGGTCACCATTGAACGTGGTAATACGCTGTAATCGTCTTGTTCATAATGACGTTTAGCCAATTCAACAATTAAAGAGCCTGCGCGTTCGAATAATTTTTTACGGTTTGCATGTGTTGCCAGTGTAGAGCCGTTACCCGGTAAAGACAGGCCCAATGCTTCTGTTAAGCAGTTCATTGAGTTTGCGGTGAACATACCTGAGCATGAACCGCAAGTTGGGCATGCAGAGCGTTCGTATTCTGCTACTTCTTCATCGGTATAGTTGTCATCTGCAGCCACAATCATGGCATCAATTAAGTCGATGGCTTTGTCGTTGCCACGGATTTTAACTTTACCCGCTTCCATTGGACCACCAGAGACAAATACCACTGGAATGTTCAGACGCATAGCCGCCATCAACATCCCTGGAGTAATTTTGTCACAGTTGGAAATACATACCATGGCATCGGCACAGTGCGCGCTTACCATGTATTCCACAGAGTCTGCAATTAAGTCTCGTGAAGGTAATGAATACAGCATCCCGTCATGGCCCATCGCAATACCGTCATCAACCGCAATGGTATTGAACTCTTTGGCTACACCGCCTGCTTGCTCAATTTGACGCGCCACGAGTTGACCAAGGTCTTTAAGATGAACGTGACCCGGTACAAATTGAGTAAATGAGTTCACGACGGCAATAATTGGTTTACCAAAGTCTTCATCTTTCATACCAGTTGCGCGCCATAAGCCGCGCGCACCCGCCATATTTCTTCCGTGTGTCGATGTTTTTGAACGATAGTCAGGCATTTTATATTTCCAACAAAGTTTGAGCTTGAAATGAATCCTACAGATTCACTCTGGCTAAATCATACTGACAATGATGTAAAATCAGTCGAATTTTAAACCTATCATACACCAAGCCATTGTTTTTAAAGATGGCTTTTTAAGCTGAGATTTGGGCAGATGGGTCTATCAATAAAAACGAGTGATTTGACGACAAAAATCTTTTAACTGAAATCTACTATACCGCCATCAATGGCTGCACAATACAAAACTTTCATGAATAATTTTTAAATTTTATATAAATATAATTTATTTAAAAATTGCAAATTTGCGATTTTGGGTTATGAAATCATTGAGCTTGGACAGCTTCAAAGTTGCAAAAATCAATTTCTAATGTTCTAAATTACGCATTAATCATTTGCTATAATCCACATATTAAACACAGATTCGGTTCATTCATTTTGAAAATCATCTTTGCCGGTACGCCAGAATTTGCCGCAACAGCACTAGCTGCATTGCTCAACACACAACATGAAATTGTTGCGGTATACACTCAACCTGACCGCAAAGCTGGACGTGGACAAAAACTCACAGCTTCTGCCGTAAAGCAATTGGCTTTAGAGCACCATATTCCTGTTTACCAACCCCTTCATTTCAAATCATCGACTGAAGAAGGTTTAGCCGCACAAGCGGAATTAAAAGCCTTAAATGCCGATGTTATGGTGGTTGCAGCCTATGGTTTGATCTTGCCGCAAGTGGTGCTAGATACCCCGAAATATGGCTGCCTGAATATTCATGGCTCATTGCTGCCACGTTGGCGTGGTGCAGCACCGATTCAACGTGCCATCGCAACAGGTGATATTGAAACAGGTGTCACCATTATGAAAATGGCAGCCGGACTCGATACAGGCGACATGATGTATAAAACCATCTGCCCGATTGAAGCAACGGATACCTCTGCAACTTTGCATGACAAACTTGCAGAGCAAGGTGCAACTGCAATTGCTGCCGTTTTAGACACTGAACAAACATTGCAGCAATATTTAGACAGCCGTGAAGTCCAAGACGAAGCATTAACAGTTTATGCACATAAGCTTTCAAAAGCTGAAGCAAAAATTGATTGGTCCATCGATGCTGTACAAATCGATCGTAACATTCGCGCCTTTAATCCGTGGCCGGTAGCATTCATTCAGTTGGATGAGCAAAATAATTTACGCGTTTGGCATTCTGAACTTTCTGCTGATTCAGCACCGAATGCTCAAGCAGGTGAAATCATCGCTATCGATAAAAAAGGCATACATATTGCCTGTGCCAATGACAGCGTGATTATATTGACCTCTTTACAATGGCCGGGTGCTAAACCACTCAACCCTGTACAAATTTTACAAACCCAAAAATTGACTATTGGACAAATTTTATAATGAAGCAATCTCCCAACGCCTCGACCCGAGACCTTAATTTACGTGCTCAGGTAGTGAAGACGTTATTGGCTGTCCAAAATGGTCAATCGCTGCAATCTGTCCTCGCGCAGCAAATGAATATTGTATCGGACAAAGACCGTGCTTTATTCCATGAATTGGTGCTCGGTTGTTTACGTCAATGGTATGCATTGAAACAACTGACTTTACCGCTACTGTCTAAACCGGTAGATAACCAAGTGGTTGAAACCTGTTTATACCTTGGTTTGTACCAATTATTGTGTACCCGTGTCGCGGCTCATGCTGCAATTTCCGAAACGGTAGACGCTGCAAAACAATTGGGTATGGGCAGTCTAAGTGGCTTAATCAACGCGATTTTGCGCCGCGCAACACGTGAAACAGAACAGTTCTACGATGTACTTGAACAAGCGACCAATTTACCAAGTTGGTTAACCAAACGTCTGAAAAAAGACTGGGGTGAACAATTTGATGAACTCAGTTATGAGCTTAAACAAATTGCGCCACTGACTTTGCGTGTCAATACACGTCAGGTCAGCCGTGACGAATACCTCGATATTTTGGAAGATGAAGGTATCGATGCGCATCGCTGTGAACTGTCTGATGTCGGCATTGTGATGGACGAAAGCCTACACATTCCAAGCCTGCCGGGCTTTGAAGCAGGTGGTTTTTCGGTACAAGATGAACATGCTCAGCTTTGCGCAACACTATTGCCAAATCTTGACGGTAAATTTGTGATTGATGCTTGTGCTGCGCCGGGTGGTAAAACAGCACACATTTTAGAGACCTTCCAACCAAAGAAACTCATCGCACTCGACCAAGATGAGAAACGTCTGAAACGTGTGGTTGAAAACCTTGATCGTTTGGATCTCGATGGTAAACATGTCGAAATCCAAACTGCCGATGCCGTCACCTATACTGCTCCTGAACTTGCTGATTGCATCGTGCTCGATGCGCCATGTACCGCTGTGGGTGTAATGCGTCGTCATCCTGACATTCGTTTACTACGTCAATCGGGCGACATTGCGAAAACAGTAGTATTACAAAAGCAAATTTTGGAAAACATGTGGAAGCAACTTAAAGTTGGCGGTACGCTGCTTTACATCACTTGCTCGATTTTAAAAGCTGAAAATGAACAGCAAATGGTTGAGTTCTTTGCCAATCATGCCGATGCCCAAGAAATTAAAATTGAAGCAGATTGGGGAGTTGAACAAATCCATGGTCGTCAACTTTTCCCGAAAGTGGGTTATGGCGATGGCTTCTATTATTGCCGTATAGTAAAAACGGCCTAAATCAATAAACACCTTTTTAGATGTAAACAATCATAAAAAATGCCCGATGATTTCATCGGGCATTTTTTTCGTCATTCTAAATTTAATCTTCAGCTTCGTCAGGATTTTTCACCAAATGAATCGTCGCTAAAAGTAAACCACCCCATAGCAAAACAATTGATAAAATCATCATGATCATTGCAGATGTATTCATATTAATTCTCCTCTGGACCTTTGTCTTTACACAAGCTTAATAGAACAGAACCCAATACAAAGAAGGCCAATACCGAACCACCCACCAACCAAAGTGTCGTTGCAGGATAACCGCCATAACCTTCAGTTGCGACAGCCTTAATCGTCAATACAAGTGCAACCAATAATGAAATTGGGGTGATCACGGTCAATAAGAAATTCCAACCTTGACCCAACTTGATACTTGAGTATTGATTTGCATGCTCTTGTAATTGTTTCATCAATGGACGATGGAACCACGACACCAAAATAATAGAGAGTAAACCACCACCCACGATCCCAATGTTATTGGCAAAGTAGTCAATGATATCAACAAAAGTAATGGCACTTTGTGTAGAGAATAAAAGTGTAGATACGATTGCTGAACCGCCCGCAACAATCGTTACAGCTTTATTTTTTGACCAACCCAATTTGTCTTGAAACGCTGCAATTGGCACTTGCAAGATACTCACCATAGAGGTAATCCCTGCAACCACCAACGAAGCAAAGAACAAGAAGCCAAACAAATCACCGCCTGCCCCCATACTCGAAATGATTTTCGGGAAGGCAATAAAGGCTAAACCAATACCACCAGATACTACTTCTTTTACAGGTACACCTGAACTTTGTGCCATGAAACCAAGTGCTGCAAAGACGCCAATACCCGCTAAGATTTCAAATGATGAGTTGGCTAATGCAACGACTACACCTGAACCGGTTAAGTTGGTTTTTGCTTTTAAGTAAGACGCATAGGTCAACATGATCCCGAAACCAATCGATAACGAGAAGAAGATATGACCAAAGGCTGCTAACCATACTTTATAGTCGGTCATCGCTTCCCAGTTTGGCGTAAAGAATGCATTTAAGCCTTCTGCCGCACCCGGTAGACGCAATGCTTGAATGACTAAAATGCTAAATAACACGATCAATAACGGCATAAAAATTTTATTGGCAAGTTCTACACCACGACGTACACCGCCATAGAGAATGAACATCACCACAGCCCAAACAATGACTAAACCAACAAATAAAGTCGGAACAAAACCAAATGTTAAGCCATCACCATTTTGTAGATAGGTTTTAAAGAAAAAGCTTTCCGTATCTGAGCCCCATTGTTGTCCAATGGCGTAATACATGTAACTACCGGCCCATGACAATACGCTGGCATAGTAGATCCCGATGATCAGGGTCACCATCACTTGCCACCAGCCTAATGCCTCACTGTTCATAAGTTTTTTATATGCAGTTGGCGGTGCTTTTCGGAATTTATGCCCCACTGCATAATCTAAGAACAATAAAGGCAAACCCGCTGCAAAAATTGCAATCAAATACGGTACTAAAAATGCACCACCACCATTTTCATAAGCAACATAAGGGAAACGCCAAATATTCCCCAAACCCACGGCTGATCCAATCGCCGCTAAAATAAAGCCTGATCGCGCAGACCAGCTTTCACGATTATCTGACATAGAACACCTAAACCTCAGGCATCTTTAACTGCTGCTTGTTATGATTATATCGCGAGCAAAAAAAGAACCATAAAAATAAAAATTCTGGGTGTTTGATCTGGTGAGATACCTTATGAGCGTCTATACCAAATTGCAAACAGAAAAATCACATGCGCATTTTGGTTAAAAACACCACAAATAACTTTCCCTTTGTATGAATTAACAATACTCACTTTTTTTAAGTTTTTCTGTAATTTCTACGGCAAATATTCCATTTTTATAATATGTTTAAGTTTAAATGTTCATTTAATCAGCTTATTTTTCATACAATTTAAGTTATCAATAATATAACTTTTAGGAATGTTTTATTTCCTATTAAATTTTTAAAGTTATTTCACTCGATAATGTCCAGTAATTTTATAGGCATGCAAAAGATCTTCTTCCTGTGTGCCCTCTCCAATATTATGGATGATGAGCGGAACATCGCTAGCTTTCACTTTACGATCTGAAACCACGCCAATATGCACTAAACCACGCCCTAAGTCCCAAGTGACAATATCTCCTGCCAAATACTGCTTATCTTTGACAACATAGCCCTGACGTTGCATCCAAGTTTGAATATTGGGAACACGTCGATGATCAATATTTTTATCGGTTCCTTTTAAGCCCCATTTTTGTGGATACTGCTTAAAATTGGCTTTCATATCTTCATGAATGGCTTGTTGTAAATCAATCCCTTGCTGTCGTAATGCACGAATTACCACGTCGGTACAAACACCCTTGATTAAAGGGACATCTCCCATCGGATAACGCAGTGCAGTATACGCAGGATCATAATATAAGGTTTTCCCAATCTGACTGCGTGCATCCGTCACCATTTGAGTGGCGTTAAAGGCAAAGACAGCCATATTCACGGTCATCAAACTGACCCATAATAAAATTCTTTTCATTTTTCTTATGCACTTTAGGTTTTTGAAATGATTAAAAAATGGGCTTCGAACAGATCCATACTGAACCAAGCCCAAGTTTAAACTGCTACAGTTTTATCGCCAATACGCGTTCTTCTTGCATATCTCGAATGGCAGACTGAATTCCTTCACGGCCTAAGCCAGAATCTTTTACGCCACCATATGGCATGTTATCAACACGGAAAGATGGAATGTCATTAATAATCACTCCACCGACCTCTAAGTGATTCCACGCATACAACATTTTATTCAAATTTTGCGTATAGATGCCCGCTTGTAAACCAAAACGGCTGCTATTAATTTTGGCGATGCCTTTTTCAAAATTTTTGTATTTTTCTAGAATCGCTACAGGGCCAAAGATTTCATCTTTATACACTTCTAGTGATTCATCGACATTTTCCAATAAAATTGGATCGAGCAAAGCACCCTGATGTTCACCACGTACCAATGCTTTGGCACCTTTTTTTACTGCTTTATCGACCCATTTATGCACGCGTGTTGCTTCCGCTTCCTTAATCATGGGACCGACCATGGTGCTTTCTAAGTGAGGATCAGCCGCTTTAAGCTGCTTCATTCTCGCCACGAGCTTTTTCTTCACATCGGCATAGATATCAGCATGCACCAAGATGCGTTGTACGCTGATACACACTTGCCCTGCATGGTTATACGCCCCACCCACTAAGCGCTCAATAAATGCTGCTGAAATTTCAGTATCGGGCTCAACCAATACCGCAGCATTACCGCCAAGTTCCAAAGTCACTTTTTTACGTCCCGCACGCGCTTTCATATCCCACCCCACAACATCGGAACCGGTAAAGCTGAGCAGTTTAAATCGGTCGTCAGTGACCAAGACATCCGCATGTTCACGTGGACAAGGTAAAATCGAAAAGGCACCTTTAGGTAAATCCGTTTCGGCCAAAACTTCCGCAATTTTTAAAGCTGAAATAGGCGTCAAACTTGCAGGCTTCAACACAAATGGACAGCCTGCGGCAATGGCAGGTGCAATTTTATGCGCAGTCAGATTGATCGGAAAATTAAACGGGCTGATCAACGATACAGGACCAATTGGCACATGTTTGACCATGCCTTGATAGCCAGATGCCGCTGCGGTAACCGCCAATGGGATCATGCGACCATCATCCATCTGTGTAACAGCATCAGCAGCAATTTGAAAGGTATTGATTAAACGTTCAACTTCAGCAGCTGCGGCTTTACGCGGTTTTCCACCTTCCGCAATTAAAATTTCAGTCAATTCTGCACGCATTTCATTAAAACGTTTAACACAGTGCAGTAAGATTTTTTGTTTTTGAAAAGGTTCCAATGCCGCCATTGCAGCGCTAGATTTAACCGCTGAATCAATGGCTTTTTCAATGGTTGCAGCATCTGCGAGTGCAACGCGTGCATATACGTCTTGGGTATATTTTTGATCCACTTCTAACCACTGATCGGTAGTCAATGCTTTACCTGCAACATAGAGCGGATAGTCTTTTATATCTTGTACGGCTTTGGACATGACGATATTTCCATGATCTTGAGACATTATTGATAAATGTGAATAAATCTATGCCCTCTATCATGCGCTGACTGAGCCCAGAGTTCACTATATTTAAGTAACAAAATAAACCACAAGCCTCAAACTCAGCTACCTAATTGCCCTGAATACCATCACTATTTTCAGATCTATGCTTGCACTGAAAACACGATGATCGAGTCTCTATATAACAATGACATTAAATTAGAAAGCTGTTTAAAATATTTAATTACATTATTTATCAAATCATTAATAAATTTTTCAAAGTTAAATTAATCAAAAAAAATATGAGTACAACATAAAAAAAGCCCATCAAATGACGGGCTTTTTAAATCTATGTTTTAGCTATACGAACGCTGTGTTTTCACTGAAGTCTTATTCACATTTTCTAAAGCGGCAACCTCTTCATCCGTTTGCGCTTTGCGAATAAAGAACACTGCAATCGCTGCGATGACTACTGGAATTCCCACGGCCATAAAGTTAATTTGATGTGGCAATTCTTGTGATAATAAATAGCCGATCAGAATCGGGCCAACAATCGCACCTGTACGACCGACTGCAGATGCCCATCCAATACCTGTCGAACGTACAGACAACGGATAGTACTGTGCAACATAGCTATAGAGTAAGATTTGAGAACCAATTGCTGATGCACCTGCGACTGCAACCAAAAGATAGATCACAGGCTGTGGTGAATTAAAGCCGAGTAAAGATAGTGCCACAGCACCTGCAAGACATAATGTAATGATCACCGGTTTTAAGTGGAATTTGTCCGCTAAAATACCGCCGCCAATCGTACCAATTACGGCACCAATATTCATCGCCAATAGGAAGGTCAAACTGCTACCTAATGAATAACCTGCGGCCATCATTAGTTTTGGTAACCAACTGCCTAATGCATAAAGTGTTAATAGACACATAAAGAAACACAGCCAAAACAACATCGTACTTACGCCACGACCTTGCTTATACAACGCTTTAACAGACGTTCCACCCGGAACCGCAACTTCAGTCAGTTCCAGTTGAGTATTTGCAGTCACGGTTTGTTCAGGTGCAATGGTTTGAATCATACGACGTGCTTCATCATGACGATTCACCTTCACCAAAAATGTGAGCGATTCAGGTAAAAATTTCCAAGCAAATGGCAACAGTAACAGTGGAATACCCGCAATGAAGAACATGATTTGCCAGCCATAATCCGCAGTAAACCATGAACCAAAGAGAGCCGCCATGATGCCACCCATTGCATAACCACTGAACATAGTGGTCACTAAAGTACTGCGTAGATGCTTAGGTGCATATTCAGATGTCAATGCCACAAGGTTCGGTAATACCCCACCAATGCCAAGTCCAGCAATAAAACGTAACGCGCCAAATTCCGTTGGATTTGATGCAAAACCGCCTAAAAATGTGAATGTACTGAATAAAAATACACAAATCATGATAACTTTTTTACGGCCAATCTTATCAGCCAAAGTACCAAACATCATGGCACCAAACATCATCCCTGCAAGTGCTGTACTCGCTAGCATACCTGCCTGAACAGCTGTTAATCCCCAATCTTTCATTAATAAAGGCAGCGCAACACCATTGATCGCTAAGTCGTAACCATCAAATAAAATAAGAATTAGACACCACATCATGATGCTGAAATGCGATTTTGTGAACTTAGCGTTATCGACAACGCTATTCACATTCATTGTGCTTGTAGACATTGAACCTCACCTCCAATTGTGAGTTTTATTTTTCGCTACAATGCCGTTTTTGAATGTAAATTGTCCAAAATTACAAAGGTATAGATCCATACCTTTCAGATATATCCATGTCGTTTGGGAATAAAATGTCATAAAAACTTAGATATTTTTGAAATATTTATACATAAAAAAGTCGATGGACTGTGGGTCTAGTTTTTATAATGATTAATTTTCAATGTGTTACTAGAAGCTAAATCACAATCAGACGATAGATTATTTGATATGAAAATTGTCAGAATAAAACTCAAATTTTATAGAAAAAAACCAGACTCTACGATCTAGGTCGTAGATTTCTAAATCATAAGGCATCAGCCATCACTTAAGTCGATAATTAGGCATTTAAACTGTTGTTTTAGCTGACTTACATTCAGGTTTTCCGACATTTTTAAGCTGAGAATTCCTTCAATTGATGATTTTTAAATGCGTTTATTGTCTAATAATCATCCATGTTTAAATAATTCAAGCCACAATCTATCAATATTTTTATCATCTCCCTGTTTTATGCTTCTGCTTATCTTCTTTTCCCCTTTTCTCCACACATAAAAAAACACCCCCTGCACTAGTCAGGGGGTGTTTCGAATAATGAGCTGGCGATGACTTACTCTCACATGGGTAACCCCACACTACCATCAGCGCTAAGAGGTTTCACTTCTGAGTTCGGGAAGGGATCAGGTGGTTCACTCTTGCTATTG
>NZ_VPAO01000054.1:0-21210 GCF_013419235.1 Acinetobacter sp. YH12098 | reverse complement strand
GTTATCAGGGAATTTATACAGTGTATCCAAATAGCTTGTTGCCATTAAAAGCAAAGAAGCGCTGTAAACTGGATTCCGAACTAAAAATCTATAATCAGGAAATCAATAAAAGAAGAATTGGAATTGAACATGTATTTGGCAGTTTGAAAACCTTCAAAATTCTTGCTGAGCGATATCGCAATCGAGGCAAAAGACTAGCATTAAGATTCAATCTAATTGCTGGAATTTATAACTTGGAGCTGCGTGAAAAATGACTTATGAAAGAAATCTGTTATATGAACAACCAAATTCATGGAATTTTCAATCATCTGTTAACGTAAATCTCTTATACAAAATCTAGCCTATGATTAATCATTTTTTGATATTTTTTTCACTTTAATATAGGCACAGATGCAAAGTAAAACTCCTGAGAATATCCAAACATAAGCACCGACGAGAACAGGTTCACCTTTTTTACCATCTATAAATAAAATGGTGGCAAGACCATAGCACATCATTGCTAAAGTTATACAGCTCCAACGAAATGATTTAGGATCATTATCATTTAATAAAAAATATGTAAAAACGAGGGATAGATTTGCCCAAATTGGAAAAACTAAAATAATGGGAAAGATCAAAAATTGTAAAAAAAATGAATATACAAAAAGTTCATATCCTTTCATGCCATCGAATACAGGAAGAAACCATGAGATGATCAGAATTAAAATTGCCATTAATGAAAAAAAATCGACAATTTTTTCTTTAAAAAAAAATTTCATCATGAATACTTTATAAGTAATTAATCGCAGTTTACATCAAATGTTTCGCTGATATACAGAACATAAAAAAGCCCAACATCCTGTCGGGCTTTTTCGTATTGGTTCGCTTGGCATAACTCCTGTCGTTCCGCCGATCCTTGTGCGATTATTTATTTTTATTCTGCGGAACGTCCTGTTCTCTTATGACTTCATAATATTGAATACAAGAGATTGTGAATATCCGCAAAATTCCTAAAGTCATGTGTGCTCAGGGGTACAAAATTGGTAGATTTTTACTCCAAGAGTTGTCCGCAGAAATTGTGGATAATTTAATTAAGCGCTGGCTTGATAACGCAGAGAAAAACGACAATTTGATCCGATATTGATCAAATTAATTAGCAAGATGTATCAAAATTTCTCAAAAAGAAATCGACTTATTTCCAAGTCGGTTTCTTGTTGTTTTTTATGGGGGTGAATTTTTTAATTATATGAAAAAACAGGACATTTTAAATGGTTTATCGCATAGACATTTTAATTGGTGAATAACAGCTTTAAATTTTATCATAAGCATCAATATCTTAATCAAAGCCGCTCCAGTAAATAGGGCACTGGAATGGCTTTTTTGTGATTAATCACGTTCAACGTATCATTAGCTATAAAACTGACATATATTGCTAAAGTTAAGCTTACAAATTTCTGAAGAAATTTTATACCTGAGATAAAAACCTCTCAATCGCCACTTGTGCAATTTCTGCATCTTGAAATGACTTTACCCCAGACACGCCCATTGCACCCACCAATTGCCCTTCATACAAAATCGGCTCACCACCTTCCAGCATGCCATTAAACGTCTGCATGGTTAAGAAACCCATCTGCCCACCTTTTATCAAATCTTCAAACAATTTAGATGGGCGCTTACTGATGGCTGAACATTTGGCTTTTTCTAAACATAAATTTGCTGTCATTGGCGATGCGCCATCCATACGTTTCATCGCCAATAAATTGCCTGTATCATCCATTACCGCAATGCTGACATTAAAACCATTTTCGACTGCATAAGCATGTGCTGTGTTAAGTAAAAATTCTGCATCTGCCAGAGTTAAATAATGCTTGGTTTTCATTTAAAAATCCTTTTCTTAAAAAACTGAACTTAAAACAACAAATAAAGCCCACAGCAGGCTGCGGGCTTTATTCTAAAGCAGAAATTACCAATTTAAATGAAAATTACTTCATTTCAGCAAAAACTTCTTTCGCCATTTCAATGGTAAATGCAATATCTTCATCGCTATGTGCGCTTGAGAAGAAACCGGCTTCAAATGCAGACGGTGCAAGGTTAACACCACGTTTCAGCATGCCATGGAAGAAAGTGCGAAACGCATCTACATCACATTTCAAAATTGAATCAAAACCAGTGATTTCAGTTTGATCTGTAAAGTAAATACCAAACATTCCACCTACTTGCTGCGTAAAGAACGGAATGCCCGCCTCGTCTGCAGCAGCTTGTAAACCAGCAAGCAAGCCTGCCAATTTTTCAGTCAAAGTTTCATAGAAGCCTGGTTTACGCAAATGTTTAAACATTTCAATACCAGCACGCATTGCAAGTGGGTTGCCTGATAGTGTGCCTGCCTGATACACCTTGCCCAGCGGCGCGATGCATTCCATTACTTCGCGTTTACCGCCAAATGCACCGACTGGCAAGCCAGCACCAATGATCTTACCTAATGTGGTCAAGTCAGGCGTTACGCCATAATGCGCTTGCGCACCACCAAGACCGACACGGAAACCTGTCATCACTTCGTCAATGATAAAGACAGAACCATGCTCATCACATACATCACGGATCGCTTGCAAGAAACCGTCAATTGGTTTCACCAAGTTCATGTTGCCTGCAACTGGCTCGACAATCACACCTGCAATTTCTGAACCGAATTTTGCAAAGCATTCTTTCAGCATGGCGATGTCATTGTATGGCAGTGTTAAAGTGTGTTTGGCAAAATCAGCCGGAACACCTGCAGAAGTTGCTTCGCCTTCACCTTTAGTGAGTAAGCCTGAGCCTGCTTTCACTAAAAGCGAATCTGAGTGACCGTGGTAGCAGCCTTCAAATTTTACAATCTTGTCACGGCCAGTGTAGCCACGAGCAAGACGAATTGCTGTCATGGTTGCTTCTGTCCCTGAGTTGGTCATACGCACCAGCTCAATAGACGGCATAATTTCGCAAATAATATCCGCCAATGTCGTTTCATGCACAGTTGGCGCACCAAAACTTAAACCATCAACAGCCGCTTCTTGAACCGCTTTAATAATGTCGGGCTGCGCATGACCTAAAATCATTGGGCCCCAAGAGCCGACATAGTCGACATAGCGTTTTCCGTCTACGTCATAGAGATATGCGCCTTGCGCTTTTTCGATAAATACCGGTGTACCGCCTACACCATTAAATGCGCGTACAGGAGAGTTTACGCCGCCAGGAATATGCTTGCTGGCTTGTTTAAATAATTGTTCTTGCTTAGCAGATAAGCTCATAAAAATTCTCTACTTATTCAATCTAAAAAATAAAATTAAGCTTGTTCAGCAAAAAGCTCAGACCATTCATAAACACGACTGCTTACAGCAGACATTGAACGACCTAATACATCACTAATCACAGCACAAAGATCAGCACCCGCTTCAATCACTTCAGCAGAATTTTCTACAGTTAAACCACCAATTGCACAAATAGGTACATTTAGTTTCGCTTTGGCTTGTTTTAGCGTTTCTAAGCCAATATTGCCTGCTTCAGGCTTAGTTTCAGTCGCAAAAATGGCGCCAAAAGCCACATAGTTTGCACCGTCTGCAATCGCCTGCTCAGCCAGTTCTAAAGAATTATTACAGCTTCGACCGATCAAAACATTTTTAGGTAAACGTGCTACAGCTTCAGCAATTGAACCATCATCTTGCCCTAAATGTACACCCACACCATATTGAACTGCAGTTTCTAAATCGTCATTAATAACAAAAGGCACTTTGTACTGATTACACATATTTTTCATGTATTCAATTTCATAAGCCTGATCTTCTTTTGCCACTTTTTTACGGCGATATTGCAAAACAGCGACTTCATAAGTCGCCATCGCGCCTTCAAGTTTGGCTAAAAGCAATTCTATAGGATCATCATTGGTAATGAGGTATAAACCACGCATAGTTCAATCACAACTTAAAACTTTTGAATATTATAGCGATTAGGTCTATGAAATGTTGCTTGGGGCATAAAATTTTAATATTTTCCCGCTGTGAAAGTTATATTCCTTTTCACAAGACTGCTTATATAAATGTTTAATTGAATTGTCTGTAAAAAATGGCAAAAAATACCTATTTTCAGGTATAGAACAAAACTGATACAAATTATTTAATACTGCAACAAAAGAACACAAAACGCAGCGCATAAAAACACAACACTTTATAAAAATAATAATGAGTAACCTATTAGACTTTTTGGTGCTTGGTAAGAAACGTTTTGGGGAGCGTTCAGAGCATCAAAAAGTCTAGCCTATTTTATAAAAGTTTTTATTGTTATATATTTCAAACAATAGACTTTTCTAAGGCCATAAAAAAAGCCTAGAGAAGGTCACTCTAGGCTCGGAAAACTGGGGTTTATCGACTATTCATGTTTTAGATAAGAATTAAATAAACAATATGAACATTATTAGACTAATCACTCTAATTTTGCAAGTCATTTACTCAAAAAAATCACACCCATATCCATAAAAATTAAGCGTTTGATTAATAAACAATTAACTATCAATCTTATCTAAATTGCGGTCTTGTAAGCTTAAGTTCCCCTTCACAATATCAGACAGCATGCGCCAATCGGAAATAAAACTGTACAAAGGTTGCTTGAAACTAGCTGGCTTATTTTTTTCAAAGAAAAAATGTCCGACCCATGCACAGGCATAGCCTGAAACCAGGCCATAAGCAAAATACTTCGGTTGTCTTTTTAAAATTGCTTTTGCAAAGAAATAGAGTCCTATACTGCTGCCTGTGGCATGTAAACGTCGGCTCATGATATTTCGATGTTCAGTCAAATAAAATCGATAAAATTGCGAGTAGTCACGAATAGGTAACTGAAATTCGGGCTTTAAATCTCGATTAAACTCGGGTTGTACTTGTGAATTCATTTTGTGCTCATCCTGAACTTATTTTTAATCAACATAGCTCAAAACTCGCCCACTTTAAAGGCGTAAAATTTTATTTTGTCCCAATGTAACTCAAGCAATAGTGAATTATACAATTGATGGAATATCCATCTTTTAAAACTTTTCTTAGTCCAAAAGCAGAGTTTTCAAATCAGTCAAGTCTTACTTCTCCACTGTTTTTCGCTACAATCGAAACGCGTTTAGCTCATAGAAAATTTACGTACGATTTAGTTTTTCATTTTTATAAAAATTTAAAGATCGCTTCATGCCAGATCATGAAGTTGTGACATCAGGACAGAAAACCATGGTTGAAGTTGAATTAAAGTTCCAGATTCCAGAAGCACGTCGAACTGCATTATTAAAGGTACTCGATCCAAAAAAATCGGAACAAATTCAACTTAAAGCTAAATATTTTGATACCCCAGATCGAAAAATGGCACAGCAGCATGCAGCTTTGCGTCAACGTTTAGAAGGAACGCGCTGGATTCAAACCCTGAAAGCTGCAGGTAAAAGTCACATTGAACGGTTTGAACATAACTTAGATTTGGGCGAGCATGAACAAGCCCCTGCCCTAGATTTATCGGTCTATGCCAATGAAGCTGATGTTCAGTCAGTTTTAAAAACCACTTTAGGCGATCAGCAGGATTCGTTACAACTTCAGTTTGAAACAGATATTCTCAGAACTTATCGCGTCATAGAGTTTGAAGATGCCAAGATCGAAGTTTGCTTAGATGTCGGCTGTATCCGCAGCAACAGCACAGAAACAGAGGTTCACGAAGTTGAATTTGAGCTTAAAAGTGGCTCTATTCAATCACTCCTTGCCTTTAGTTTCGAATGGGTTAAAAAGTATCATTTATGGTTAGATGTTCGCAGTAAAGCGGAAATCGGGAATTTGCTGGCGTTTAATCAAACTGTGAGTCCAGCAGTTGAGGCTAAAGAATTTCAACTCAGTAAAAAAGATACTGCCGCAAAAAACTTACGACTTTTAATTGCACAGGAAATGCAGCACCTTCTGCCTAATATTGCCGCAATTTCTGCAGGTGTTGCTCAGGCCGAGCACATTACACAAGCTCAAAAAGCACTCCATCATTTACAATTAACCATTTCGCTGTTTAAAGATTGGAACAGCGATATCGTTGAAAAATGGGCTGTGCAATTGGGCGCATTTAAACAGCAGTTTGAACAATTACACCATTTTGAGCACATGCAAAATACCTTGGGTGGCTTTTTACAAAACCCAACGACCTCAGAAAATTTAACCAAAGATATTTTGTATGCCAAAGAGAAGTTAGGCAATTTGGTTAAATCGACTCAAAATGTGCATCATTATCTTGAGCTTTTAATGTTTAGTTTGAAAGTCGATGAAGCACCGCAACAACATGATTTTAAATGGTATGCTCAAACTACCCTTCAAAACCAATATAAAGCCCTGCAAGAGGCTTTAAATGATGCCGACATTAACAATTTTGAAAGCTTAGATGTGCTTTCTCAGCGCATACAAGAGCTTAAATTTAGCTTCCCAATTTTGACGTCTATTTATGATGTAAAAAACTTGCAGAAATATAGTAAAGCGCTCAATGATGCACAAGTCGCGGCTCAGGAATATCAAGTCCTTTCCTCTTCTGCACAATATATTCAGCAAACAGAGCTGGAAGCTAGTGATTGGTTTGTTCTCGGCTGGTTGACTGCAAAACAAGAGGTTTATGCAGATAAGCTATTAGAAGCGACCGAGCAATTCCTTGTCAGTCGAAAACTCATTAAATAAAACCTAAGGGAGATTCAATGAGTCTCCCTTTTTTATTTGTATCCTACATTGTCATATAGATATTCATTTGTTGAACATTCAGGTTCATAGTCGGCTATTTTCAATTCATCATTTCCTTAGTTTGACTCAGTTACATTGAAATATTTTGAGAAGCTATTATTTTTGTTTTCTGGATAAAAACTTTTAAAATAAGTTATCTGAAAACTTAGATTCAGGGTGGTTTTATGTTGAAAAGTCACATACCTGTAATTTATCCCCTATTTTCATTTTCACTTATTTTTATATTTTTCCCAATACTGAGTGCTTGTAGTGAACAACATAAGCCTGTGCAAAGTACCGAATTAAGGCGCACGGCATCCTTACAAGTCGAAAAGCCGCTTTCTCCAACTCAAAACTTTGATCAGACACGACGAACCTTTAAAGTCCTGCGCAATAATAATGAGGACTATGGTGATGAGTCTTACCAAATCAAAACCGATGCTGGCACACTGAGTATTTACAGCATGAACTTGAATCCGCAACAAGGTCAGCTACTATCTAGCGTCAAGTCTGGAGAATGTCTCACCCTATCGAGTCAAAGCGACAATTTAATTGCGGTTGACGGTTATATCAGTGTGATGGAATTGGGCGACATTAAAATTCATCCCTGCAAATAAACTTCAATATAGTATTTGCATATCAGTCATTCAAAAAAACTAAGAAAATTGCCTTAAGGCTACACTGCTATTGGGGGTTTAATTCATAATCCATACTGATTTAACCTTGTGCTAATAACCCCCATGATTTCATGGCATTACTCACCATGCGTTGTAATTGTGTCAAGGCCATACCATCACGTGCTTGTATCGTCATCCCTTGCAATAAGGTCATATAAAAATCAGTCAATTGCTCTGCATGAGCCAAACTTTCAATTTGGGCATTTGCCATAGTGGCTATTTTCACATTAGGGCGTGGATTACATAATCCAAAGCATCCTTGTGCAGCGAACTAAATTCACGTTCTAAGTAATATCGTCAACATATTTAATTAACTGATGTTACGCACGTAAAAGTAATTACGCATTTTTAAAATGATTTTTAAGTCTATTCGACGGAGTCTTACATCTAGGGTTTAAATAAAGGGATTAGTCTTCGGCTGGAAGTACTTTTGTTTCGGCAAAAGTACCCAAAACCATTGTCATCCGCAAAACTCGTTCACTAGCGTCTACTTATTCAAAGTATCGCAAAAACATCTTTAAATAGATGTAGTTCTGTCTCAAACACTTGCGGATGACGTTGCCGCGTATCGCTCTTTTATTTGAATCAAATGGCGCTTCTGATGTTACTGCGTAACATCAGTAATTAACGATATTTATTAATTAACGATATTTCCCAAAGATTTTCCACGTATTGTTATCTGCTAAAGGGTCACTATAGCTATCGCTACGGGCTTTACGTGGTTTGTCACGGGCATCCACCAATTTAAACTCGTTTTCGACACTAAGTACAATGCCATTCACATAAAAACGAGTACGGGTATAATCACTTTGCCCATGTTGAAATACATAGGTTCTGAGGTCAATAAATTCACGGTGTCCGACCAAGGCTGCAGTGTCATCGCTGTCTAGCCAATGTCGCATCGCTTGAATTTGATCTGCTTCAAACTGCCCACATTTTTCAACCAAACTTGCAATACCACGAAAGGTTTTAGATTCTTTCGCACGTGTTTTGTTGATTCGAATACGATCCACATGAAAATAAAAAAGCGGCAGATTCAAATGACTCGGCAAATGGATTGCATCAAGGACTTCATCTTCCACAAAGGGTTGAAATAAGTCTTGAGCACGTTCAATTAAGCCTGTCCACTGTGCATAATATTCGGCTACTTCAGACTGTGTACCATAATAAATGGGCAGCCCTTCTACATTGGCTAAGGTTGAGGGCGGCCAAATATTTTGTCGAAGTAATGCAATATCACTTTTCAGACTTTGCACTGCGATTGCGTCTTGCATGAAGCATTCCATTTTACTTAGGCTATTTTTTAGATTAAGTCAAAGGTTTAGTTTCTGCAAGGCTTTGCCTATAATACTGCATTAGATTTTTATGCTAGGACACATTCATGGTTCAAAAGATTGAAGCTACTGATGTAACCGAAGAAGAAGCGTTGAATGCAGCTTTCTTTGAACGTGCGGATGAATTTATTAAACAAGCCAATGAATTTTGTCGTGTTGAAAAAGGTTCTCAAGTTAAACCTGCAGAAATGCGCGGCCAAGTGAGTGCTGCCATGTTATTTGGTACTGCTCGCTTTAATACTTGGGTTGCTGCAAATGGCTTCAAAGATGGCAAAGAAATGCGTGATGCCAAAGATCAAGTGATGTCTTATATTCTTCAACAATTTCAAATGATGCTTGAAGATAATTATGATGAATATTGCGAACAGTTTGAAAACTATCTTCGCTTCCGTCATAACGAAGAATTCCATGCAAATAAGCATGATGACCACCACGATCATCAGCATTAATCAAAAGCCCTTCGGGGCTTTTTTTATACAACTTCTCTTTCACAAAGCTTTGATTTAATATTCAGTCATAACGTTGTATTTTCATCATTCAAACTATTTTCAGTACCTTGCGTATTCGGAAATACAATGAAATACGCAAGAAATGGACATGGTTTTAAGGACAAGGATAGCAATGCAGACGCTCGATTTTGCCATCGTGGATTCACATATACATCAATGGGATCCATACAATACCCCACATGCCGCTTCACTTGCCGTGAAATTATTGGGTAAACATCCCTACTTGCTCGACAAAATGATGCGCTTAGTTAAGCCGCAAGAGTTAATTGACACAGTTGGTTTAACCAAACATGTGACGACACCGTATTTGCCTGAAAATTATAAGCAAGATGCAGGACATTATCAGGTCGATCAAATCGTACATGTAGAAGCGAGCTGGCATGACCATAAAGGCAAAGGGGTGGTTGGTGAAACAAAGTTTATTGAATCTTTAGACTTTAATGCTCAAAAGATTAAACTTGGCGCCATAGTCGGCACTGCAGACCCATGTGACAGTAGTTTTAAGAAAATTCTTAAAATGCATAAACAAGCCTCCCCACATTTTCGTGGCATACGAAAAATGGCAGCTGTACATGAAGACCCAAAAGTTCACGCATGGACCAATGAGCCCCATCTCTATACCAATAAAAAATTTATGAAAGGTTTTGAAGCCCTTGCTCAAATGAATTTAAGTTTTGATGCATGGGTTTATTCAGACCAGATTCGTGATTTAACCGCTTTAGCACGTGCTTTCCCTGAAACATCTATCGTGCTGGATCATTTTGGGACACCTGTCGGTGCCTTTGGACCTGTCGGCTCACATACAGGCTTAACCCAAACTTCACGTGACAATATCTTGTTTCGTTGGAAAGATGATTTAGCTGAACTGGCAAGTTGCCCAAATGTTTATACCAAAATGTCTGGTTTATTCATGCCTGTGCTGGGTCATCAGTTTCATAAAGAACAACGCCTTGCATCCAAACAAGAGATTTTCGATTGCGCCTTCCCGCTTATTTCGCATGCTCTACAATGCTTTGGGAAATACCGTGTGATGTTTGGCTCTAACTTCCCGATGGATAGTGTGAGTGCATCCTTGGTGAATATTATTGACGCCTTTTCAGATGCGGTCGCGAGTTATGATCCTGATGCGCTGACTTTAGTCTTCCAACAAAATGCGCGTCAGTTCTACCGCCTATAAGTTCATTAAGCTATTTTGCTATCAAGCTATCCATTGCGGCTCAAAAAAAATCCTCCATCTGGAGGATTTTTTTATTCGGTTTATTTTTGAGTAGATTTTGCGGCTTGACCATATTGGTCAGACATCACTTCAACCAAATGTTCAGGTTGAATATATTTTTTAATGACAGCATCAACATCCGCCTTGGTCAAAGCAGCAATGCGTTGATCACGTTTTTCATGATAGTTTAGGTCACGACCTTTTTCTAACTGTGGAATCAACATGCTATGAATGCGACGGTCATCTTCAAGTGCAGTTAAACGCTTTTTCAAAATACTGGCTTTGGCCGCTTCTACTTCCTGTTCCGTCACGCCATTTTTCAATAAGTTTTGCAAAACTTTATGAACAGACTGAGAAACTTGTGCTGATTTACCCGCAGTGTAGTTTGCATCAATACTCAGTACACCCGAATTCACCCATTCATCAAAATTAATGTCTGCACTAAAACCATAAACCAGTGCATTCTTTTCACGTAACTCTTGAGCTAAACGTGAAGACAACTGTGAATCACCAAGTATGTGGCGTAATACTTGTAGTGCAGGAGAATCAGTATGCTCCACACCTACAGGTAGAGTCATAATCGCTTGGTAACTACCAAACTCACGCTGTTCAGACAATGCATGCACTTTCTGTGCAGGATATGCCGTAAACGTAGACTCTAAGCGTTGATATGGCTCGCTGGTTTTCCAATCTGCAAATTCTTTTTTCAGAATTTTTTCAATTTGCTTAGTATCAAAATCACCAGTTACCGCAATTTGTGCATGCTGTGTTTTAAAGAATTTTTGATGTAACTGCTGCACTTGATCACGTGTAGCCGACTCAATTTGTTTTTTCGCAAGTTCAGGTTCGAAGTGATAACGAATATCCCCCGGCTGATAGATCTCGACAATACGCGACAGCGTCATTGCAGCAACGGTATCCGGCTCTGTATAAGGTCGATCCAAACTCGATAAACTTTGCGCTTTGATTAAATCAAATTGTGACTGCTCAAATGCCGGAGCTTTAATAACATCAATGACATATTGCAAAAATTCTGCAAATTTTTCTTTACGAGCAACCACTTGAATCATGAGGCCATTATCATTTGCACTAACCGTTGCACCGCCACCGACATCAATAATTTTATCGGCAATTTGCTGTAAGCTTTGATCTTTAGATGCACGGAACATGAGATAAGCTGTTAAATCTAGCAACTCCCCTTTATTCATTAAGCTTTGTGCTGTACCAAAATCCAATGCAATCGTGGCATAGGTCTTGTCATCACGAGTTTTGGTTGGGAACAATGCATACTGAATGCCGTTTTTAAATTTAGCCCGCTGAATCTGCTTCTCTTTCTGATTTAGATATTGCTTAGACTCTGCAACGTATTGCTTCACTTCAGCACGATAAACACTCGCATCTTTCAACGGCTCTTCTGCAGGCGCTTGCTGATCTAAAGTTTCAGCAGGTTTTGACGCAGCCTGTTGCTGTGCTTTCTTCTGGTCTTCAGGTGTTGGTAGAATATTTCCTGTGACACGGTATTCGGGCTTTAGAAAGTCCTTATACACCTGATTCACGTCGCTTACATTTAGCTTTTGTACTTTATCTAAGTCTCGGAAATATTGAGACCAGTCCCCGTTATAAGCCACAGTATAAGAACTAAGACGCTCGCCAAGTGCTGTTGCGCTATTTTTGACATTGTCAGCCATATTTCGAGTCAGGCTTTTAACACGGTTTAGCTCGACGTCATTAAAGGCTTTATTCTGCTCTACACCTTGTGCCAGACTGGTTGCCACTTTGTTAGCATCATGACTTGGGCCATATATCGCCCCCATAAACACCAAATTAAAATCTTTATCTAACCATGTGGTGGATTGAACTGCGGTTGCTGTCCCTGTTTCCACCATGCTTTGATACAAATGCCCACTTGGCTGTAAGGTATACAAAGTTGGAGATACCGCCAAAGCAGTTTTAATCGGTTCGACTGCACCATTTAAATAAATATTAAATTTACCAAAGTCACTGCCCTTATGAACTGTAAATTCGCGTTGCTTTAATTTCGTTCCATCTAATTTAGGGACTTTGGCCTGTTCAGGAATTTGGCGTGCGGCAATTGGGCTAAATTGTTGATCAATTTGTTTTAATACAGCCGCTTTATCAAACTTACCAGAAATCACCATCACTGCATTATTTGGCGCATACCAACGGCGATAGAACTGGTTTAATTCGTTCATATTGATCGATTGAAGTTCTTTCAAATCACCTATCGGTAAGCGGCCTAAAGATTGATTGCCATAGGCTTCTTTTAAAACTTGGTCGATTAACACTGAAAATGGCTGATCTAAACGAATTTCACGTTCACGCTTAACGATATCAATTTCTGTCGGTACAAATTTTTCCTGAAGTACCAATTTGTCCATCCGTTCTGCTTCTAAATGCAAGACTTGATCGATTGAACTTTGTTCAGGACGAATCACATTGGTGTATTTTGTTGAATAATAATCCGTACTGGCATTGGTCATCAGCGTGAATTGGTCTAAGCGACGCTGAAATTCATCACCTTTGACATTTTCAGTGCCTTTAAAGGCCAAATGTTCGAGCAAATGTGCCAAACCACCTTTGCCCGCAGGGTCATTTAATGAACCCGTGAAATACACCGTATTCATAAACACTTTGCTTTCTTTATCATTTTGCGCCAAAACCACGCGAAAACCGTTGTCTAATTTATATTCTTCAATGGCTTGTTCAGTTTTAACCAATACAGGTTGAGCAAAGAGGCTTGTACTTAAACCTGCAAAAAAAAGTGAAAGCGTTAAATGTTTAATACGCATGTAATTCAAGTGTCCTTTATATTTAGCATCGATCAGCGCAGTGCTGTCGATCAGATTGGTTTTGATTTTATGCTGAGCTTTTCTGGATTAATAGTTATTTTTTATTAAATACATGCTGCAGATTTCGACAGCATGTATTTGATTTATGTTCAGATATAAATGTCAGACTGCATATATAAACAAGCATAGCCTGAGATTTCTATACGGTCATTTTCAAGCATTTGACAGTGTAACTCACCACCACGACTCGAAGCTTGATACGCTAAGATCTGACGCTTGTGTAGACGTTCTGCCCAAATAGGGACGATTCCAGTATGAATAGAACCCGTAACAGGATCTTCATTGATGCCATTACCCGGTGCAAAATAGCGTGAAATGCAGTCATATTGCTGGGCTGCCGCAGTGATTGCAACATCAGTGATCGTACCCGGCGCTGTGATGGCGGTGCGGATTTTGCCAAGACGTTTTAAAATTTCAAAATTCGGTTGTTCGTCCAAAACTTGTTGAGCCGTTTCGTATTCCACGATATACGCCTGCGTATTCAGATAAACCTGCTTAAAAGGTTGACTCAACCCTAGACGTAGCTCTTCAGGATATTCACTCACGACCTGTGCCCGACGCACAGGGAAATTCATCAGAATTTTTCCATCTTCAGCTTTATTTACGCTAAAAATACCGAGATTTTTGACATGAAATTGGATATTTTTTTCAGCCGTATAAAACTCAAAAAGCACATAACTACTGGCCAATGTCGCATGTCCACAAAAGTCCACTTCAGTGGTCGGTGTAAACCAACGAATTTCATAATTGCTGCTGTCGATTTTTTTCACAAATGCAGTTTCAGACAGATTATTTTCCAAAGCAATCTGTTGCATCAAGTGTTCATCTAACCATTCATCCAACACCAAAACCGCCGCTGGGTTGCCTTTAAATAACACTTGGGTAAATGCGTCCACTTGATACATTTTCATTGATAGAACTCCTGATTTAGTGATTTATATTAAAGGCTTTTGAAAATATTTCATGCGTTATATGCTATGTAGCAACACTTTTTAATAAAACATCTAAGTTTTAGATGAACTTAAATATAGGTACAATTTTGAAAACGCATATTCACCCTGTTCCTTTAGAAAAATCATACCGACTTTTAAATCATGGGCCGACTGTGCTCGTCTCTGCTAAAGATCAAACCCATACTGGTGTGATGACTGCAGCATGGGCATGCGCCTTAGAGTTCAGCCCAGCAAAAGTGACGGTAGTACTGGATAAATCAACTAAAACACGTGAGATTATTGAGAATTCAGGCTATTTCGCCTTACAAGTACCGACACTGAAACAACTCAAACTGGTCTATGCACTTGGTATGATGAGCCAACGTGATGCGCCAGAAAAATTACGCCAATGTGGCGTGGAATTATTTCAATTTAATGCCTCAGATATTCCTGTGGTTGAAGGTTGTGCTGCTTGGCTACTGTGCAAACTTATTCCTGAGCCGCACAATCAACAAGCGCACGATCTGTTTATTGGCGAAGTCATTGCTGCCTATGCAGACGACCGCGTCTTCCGTAACGGACATTGGTATTATCATGAAGTAGAAGATGAATGGAAAAGCCTACATCATGTTGCTGGCGGGCACTTTTATACCATTGGTAATCCTGTATCTGTAGACGAGACACCAGACTAAAATAGCGCTGTGAGATCTGTCGTTTATCTAGGGCTAAAAATGGATAATCATCCGTTTTGAGCATTTTCATGCTAACTTTAACTTAATTTTAAATATTGAATGAATGGATATGGCGTTTAAAATACATACATTGGATGTCAAAAATTCACTGCAAAATTATATTTGGCTGCTTGAACACACCGAAAGCCATGATGTCATTGCGGTAGATCCTACTGAAGCTGCCTTAGTCGAGCGCTATTGTCAGGAACATCAACTCAATCTCACACAAATTTGGTTAACGCATTGGCATAAAGATCACGTCGGTGGTGTACCGGAACTTATTCAAGATAAAAACATTGCTGTTTACGGCCCCCGTGCAGAATTAAGCCGTATTCCATGGGTAAATTATCCTCTCGATCATAATGACCGTTTTGAATTTCATGGTCTTGAAGTCGAAATAACAGCAACGCCCGGCCACACCCTCGGTCATATCGTATATTTTATCGATGACATTCATACACTTTTCTGTGGCGATGTATTATTTGCTATGGGCTGTGGACGTGTATTTGAAGGCTCCTTTCAACAAATGTACGATTCATTGAACCGTATAGCCGCATTCCCTGCTGAAACTCAAGTGTATTGTACTCACGAATACACCCTATCGAATGCGCAGTTTGCGCGGCATGTTGAACCTGACAATCTTGCCATACAACAGCGGTTTGATGAGGTTGCATCACTACGAATGCTTGGAGAATGTACTTTACCGAGCAGTATTGAACTAGAATTAGAAACTAATCCATTTTTACGCGCAGAAAGTGTTGAAGCGTTTCAGCGCTTAAGAGAACTCAAAGACAATTTTTAATTGGATTGCGAGTTATAAGCATTTTAGATTTCATCACAAATAAACTGTTTTATTTGTGATGAATATTTCGGGCCGATTCATAATTTTATATTTATAAAATTTGATTGGTGGCAGCAAATTCATCCAATTCAGCTTGAGTCACAACTCGTACGGCTTGCATTTCATCGATACGTACCATCAATAAACCACCTAATGCAGGCTGATAACGTCGTGCACTACCAAATGGTGTATATGCCACTTTGGATTGCTCCGAAAAGACTAACCAATCTTCATGTCCAAGCATCACCGCAACAGGCGTCTGTCCCGCTTGTTGCATCTGTTCAATTTTTGCTTTGACAGCGTGCTCAATGTTTTGCATGCGTTCAATCTATTTATATCGATGGGACATAGTATAAAAGCATTTCGACAAATCTTGATGAGAAATAGCATTGCAAGCTCACCTATCCAGCGAATTAGGTTTTGAACAAGCTGTTATTTGCAATCCACAACTGCATGCCCAAACAGCTGTGCATTCTAAGCCAAGCAATCGTTTATTTTGTGCACAGCTTCTCTATGCACATAGGATATATTTTAATCCAACTGCCAAAAACCTAATTTTTAAATACGTTATATTTACTTACATTAAGTTTAGCTTTTTATAAAACAGCAAGTTAAATGAGTTTATACCGTTTACAAGCCGATAATCTGTTTATTTATCCATCAAAATTTCATATTTTAAATAAAAGTTTTTCATTTCCCCTTTAAAAAATATTTTGACACCCCTATTTAATATTTTAATGATTGATAAGGAGTTCGCTCGTGAAAAAAGTGGTTAAAGCAAAAAATTTAGTTGCCTTCCGTCTTTGGTTAGAAAAGTTAGGATATTCTGTTCGTACACTGGCAGATAATCGTGGATTTACATTCAGTTTTAAAAAAGAATATGGTCTAGTGACTGTAGACTTGTCTGGTAATGCTTTGGCCATGCAGCTCGGTGAAGAGTTTGAAGATCATTTAAAGGCATAATCTTCTTTATAATTTATTCGAACGATTAGAAATAAATGATTTAATTCGATTGATTCGAATCCGCATTTCTAAATTTGCCCGTATATGCGGGCTTTTTTTCACCTTTGTTTTACTGACTCATTTTAACGAGATAAATTTCAGACAATAAAAAAGCAAGATAAGACATCTTGCTGTATCTCTTCGTTCATCATTCTTTCATTAGATTTTTTTATTAGAATTAGTCTTCAAAAAAGACCATGTTTAAGACACTGATTTTTTCGAATTTCAAAACAAAAAAGCAAGGTATAAAACCTTGCTTAATCTAATGGTGGGGACGGAGAGACTCGAACTCTCACACCTCGCGGCGCTGGAACCTAAATCCAGTGCGTCTACCAATTTCGCCACGTCCCCAACTCGGGTGCTGACAATGTCAGACTTTAATTTGTTTTAAAAACCTGTTTATTTGGCAACTTAATAAATTAAGTGGTGGGGACGGAGAGACTCGAACTCTCACACCTCGCGGCGCTGGAACCTAAATCCAGTGCGTCTACCAATTTCGCCACGTCCCCAACAGGGTTGCTGACAATGTCAGACTTTTTAAAACCTGGCAGAGGATCAAGGATTCGAACCTTGACGAACGGTTTTGGAGACCGTCATGCTACCATTACACCAATCCTCTGTGACCTTCATTACCAAACTCATGTTTAGTAATTCAGTGGTGGGGACGGAGAGACTCGAACTCTCACACCTCGCGGCGCTGGAACCTAAATCCAGTGCGTCTACCAATTTCGCCACGTCCCCGATGGCTGTGTATATTATAGAGATCACCCCTACATGACAAGCCTTTTTTATAAAAAAGCATCTTGTTTGTTTAAATAAAAAACAATAGTGCTTTTTTTGTATTTTTCTTAAGCAAATTCAGCAACTAAGTCGCTTTTTAAGCGATAAAAATCTACCAATCTGTCATTTTTTTGCTTCATCAACATGTGTTGCAATAGCTGAGTAAACCCTTGATATTGCATTGGCAGATCAAGCTTTAAGCGTTGGCAATGTAAATAGGCCCAATCTTGATAGTTTTTTGCCTCTAAACGCTGTGATGTCAGCCATTCCAAGAAAATAATCCCCAGCGCATAGATATCACTGTGCAAAGATTTTGCTTGTCCATGGAAAAGTTCTGGAGCCATATAACGTGGTGTCGCAGTTAAGGCATTTTGCTGATCAAAATCTAATGGTAGCGCTTGCTCAAAGTCGATGAGTCTGCACTGCCCTTGCCAACTCACAAAATGCTCTTGTTTTAAATCTGCATGTATCCAACCGTGCAAGCTTAATCGCTCAACCACATCGATTGCTTGCCATAGCACTTGCCTCACCTGCTCAATGCTCAAATTCGATACAGGCTGTAAGAACCAAGGCTCAGCATTGGGCAGTATTAATAGGCGATCAATAGGCTCTTGCTGAATACTGAGATGCGTCTCTTTTATCACTTGAAAAGGTAGCGTGATGCTGTTTTGTCTAGACGCTTGATTGAATAGCTGGTACAGCTCAATTTCTCGACCAAAACTAGCTACATGTTCAGGGCTGCTGTCACTGACTTGCGCCTTGAGCCAATAACGTTGTTGATTGAATTGAAATTGATATAGACGACGGCCAAAAACCAAACTTTTGGATTTGGTTTTTGGCTCATAAATGATTTGCGTTAAATCTGTGGATTTAAACCGCAATAAATTCTGCATGGCGTTGATTGGGTGCATTTTGATAATTTAATAATTCCAAACAATGCTGAATGGTCTTACCGATGCGAGCTTGCGTTTCGATTAATGAAATCTTCGGCCAAGTGGCTCTTTCACCTTCACGCTGCAATACTTTAAACAGATAAGGTCGAGGATTTTGCAACATATAACTATAGTGTCTTAAGCCATATTTCCCCACAATATTGACATCACCATAGTAACGCTGATCCACCACGCCATAACCATGATCAAGCAACCGTCTTACCGGTGGAATACTTCCTGCTCGCTCACGGGCAAAATCCATCACCCCTTTACTAATCACCTTACCTTGACGACGAACGATCCGCTCAGGCCAACTCAACATGCTTTTACGAAAGCGTGAAGCATCATCCTGCATAAACGGCACAATATGCGGATTGACCTGACTAGCGATACTGTAATTAATATTATACAAACGCGCCATTTTCTCCTGTGGGAAATCACTGCGCACACTGCCATCCACCCAACGCGTTGCCGACATATATGGCGTAAATTGCCCGTCATAACGCTTACTGGTCAGTCGTACCGGTGGAAATAGAATAGGCACTGCACATGATGCCAACACCGCACTCCATACCAACAAATCTGGTGATGTATAGGCATTCATAATTCGTGCATCTTGTGATGCATCATAAGGCGCAACTGCCACATTGATATGCAGACCTGATTGCTTATATGCTTCGGCAAAAGTTAAGTCACCTAAGTTTTCAACCAAAAACTTTTTCAGATATTTTACATCTGCCAAACCGCCATTACCCTGCACTAATTCAGTCAATTTACGAAAGTGAAATGCCTCACTAAAGAAGTTTTGTCCATTTAATAAATTGGTAAATTCTGACGGTTTAGATACACCCAACATCCCGGTCATAATGGCGCCAGCACTGGAACCTGACAAAACTTTTGGCATGAGGTCTTGTTCCATCAGCGCTTTACACACACCGGTATGAAACAAGCCTAAAGTTGAACCGCCGGAAAACATCAATACAGGTTGTCCATAGGCTTTTTGGCTTTGTTCAAAGAATTCAATTTTTTGTGCAGCATTGAGACAAACGCATTCTTCGGATGCAATAAAGGCCAAACTTTGACTCACCTCATCAACATAGTCTTCAATAATTTTTTTGGTGCCGACGTAGGCTACTGTAAACAGCAAGGGATGGGCAATATTGCCCACATCATAAGTTAAACCTTCACTTAAAATATACATCAAATCTCGAGTACGTTTCTGAGCTCGATATCGTCTCAGTAACCCTAAACGATGAGTAATAATTTCTGCATCAAAATACGGTGAACTATTATCGAGTTTCCATTCTTGCGCACCCGATTCTTCGTCTATTTTAAGTGCGATATCTTTCCATTCTTCATAACATTCAGCACGGTCGAGCTGACGCTTTAATTTTTTTATCCGATATGCCTGATGTGGATTAATACTTTTTGAAAACCCTGTAAACAACATGACTATCCCTCAGCACACTTTAAACTGTTCACTCAGCTAGATTTATAACAACTTTTTGGTTGTTCGAATAGCGCTGATCTCCCAGAACAATCATTAAACTTTGACATATTTAGGCGATTATAACTACATTATTGATGTACACTGCTGTCATATACCAACCAACAACAAGACACGACACGCTGACTTATCATGGCTACAATTGATTTACCTGACAACATCATTCAATCGCTATCTACTGTACTCTTACAACTACAGCACAGTTTGCCTGAGCTTAAACAAGCACCCGATTTTTCGAGTATCGCGTTTAAATGGCAAGATAAGCAGCTTAAGGCCATTAAACAGCCCAAAGTCATGTATTTAGAAGACTTAAAAGGAATTGAACGTCAAAAAGAAAAAGTGATTCAAAACACTTTACAGTTTTTAAAAGGCTTACCTGCCAATGATGTTTTACTCACTGGCTCTCGTGGTACAGGTAAATCATCCATCGTACGTGCTCTGCTCACCCATTATGCAGACCAAGGTTTACGTTTAATTGAAATTGAGCGTGATGATTTATCTGATTTGCCAGAAATCCAAAAGTTGATTGAACATCGCCCTGAAAAATTTATCGTATATTGTGATGATTTGGCATTCAATGCTGAAGATGAAAACTATCGAAGCTTAAAAAGTGTTTTGGATGGTTCATTACAATCAGGTTCAAGTAATTTTATTATTTATGCTACCAGTAACCGTCGTCATTTATTGCCTGAATTCATGCATGAAAACACACCTGTAACCAAGGTAGATGTGCCTCAATATACTGAGCTCCATCCACAAGAAGCGATCGAAGAAAAAATATCTCTTTCTGACCGCTTTGGGATGTGGCTGTCATTTTACCCAATGGATCAAAATTTATATTTAGAAATTGTAGAACACTATTTGGCTAAAGCCGCAATGCCTTGGACAGATGAAGCGCGTGCTGAAGCACTGCGTTGGTGTCAAGGTCGTGGGCAACGTTCAGGGCGTGCTGCTTATCAATTTTCAAAGCATTGGATTGGGTCTGAAAAT
Organism: Acinetobacter sp. YH12098; assembly: GCF_013419235.1. Taxonomy (NCBI): domain Bacteria; kingdom Pseudomonadati; phylum Pseudomonadota; class Gammaproteobacteria; order Moraxellales; family Moraxellaceae; genus Acinetobacter; species Acinetobacter sp. YH12098. The sequence continues at coordinate 176 of NZ_VPAO01000054.1, read as the reverse complement.
CTAAAGGCTTTGGCAAAATAACGTTTACAAAATTTTTATGATCTGAAAAGGCTTTGTTGCACAAACCTATCGTTAAGGGCTTATTCCACAATATAATTTTCAAATGAATAAGCCCACACCTAAAATTTACCGTACTCTCAATTGGTCTACATACAACCGCGCACTTATTAATCGTG
>NZ_VPAO01000053.1:0-21573 GCF_013419235.1 Acinetobacter sp. YH12098 | reverse complement strand
ACCTTCAGAAAGCCAGAGAATAGTTTGGGCACGTTGTCTTTCACGCCAATGTTTTGCATGCTTGGCCAGAAAAATGAGTCGTTCTCGCTGTTCTAAACTAAGTGGTACAGAAACAATTCGAGGCATGTGTGAACATCTGTTAACTAAAAAAACTTTTTCGCATGATTAGTTGTTTTTGTCAACTTATTAGATAATTGATATTTATGAAATTGTGAGAAAGATAATATATAGGACTTACGCACTATTATTTATAGATTCTCTGTGGTAGCAGATGATTTTTATCGAGAATAAAGTCATCAATGAAGTTTTTGATAACTGGTCTAAATAATTTCTTCTGCCAACGATATACATTTTCAAAGATCCGCTCAAACTGGTTCTTTTGTATCTCGACGTAGGCCATCAAGGCTGAAAAAATATGATTCAAAATCAGTTTAGATCGTCTTACTTGAAACTTTTCAATATGACAAACCTGTTTAATCACCCGGTGATATTGCTCTATTTTCCAATGACTTGAATGTAATTCATGAAAACCCTCAAAGGACAATAAATCATCTTCATCTTGATGCACAATATAAAACCTCTGCTGTTCTTTTAACTGAGTCTTAAATAATTGTACAAAGCCAAAATCTTTGAGCCAGACCACTTGACCCTGATGGAAATTTGGCAATAAACGCAGTTGAAACCATTGTCCTTTTTCTGGGGAAACCTTACGGTTACAGTCGATACCAAACATAAATCGAATACCATATTTTCTTATGGTTTTTAGATTTCCAGTCGATGAATACCAACTATCACCTGTAATAAATTGAATCTTTGCACCCCAACTGAGTGCTTCACTTAACATATCCATAAAGTAATCATTCTTGGTTTTACTTTCAGATTTGTCATAAATTCGGAAATTAATTGGAATATTTTGACCATTCTGATCTGTCGCATACAAGGTAATGAGATTAATACCCTTGACGGATCGGTGGTGTTTGCCTGACCAAAAATAGCTAACCAAGTCCATATGTTGACTATAGGGTTTATCTAAAACAGTATCATCAATACTGACTATAAGTTTATTATTATCAATATGTTGAATTGCTTCTTGATATAGGTCGTGAGGTGTGTAGTCTTCACGTTCTAGAAAGCGATTTACACTATCATGCGAGATGTTATAAGTCTCGGCAAGTCTCCTAGACAAATTTCGTCTATTCTTTTTGCATAGGAGAGAACATTATGAGTGGACAACGATATACGCCAGCATTTAAATTAAATTTATAAATCAATATGATAAAATCTATTTTTTTGACTATCGTTTTAATAAATATTCAATTTTTTGAAAAATTCAATTCTGACAATCAATCCTCCAACTGCATTTGCACGTTGTAAAGTAATCTTGCCTAAATGAGAGTCAATAATCTGCTTCACAATAGATAATCCCAGACCACTTCCTACTACAGAACTGGCTTGATTTATTCTATAAAAACGCTGAAATATAAATGGGATTTGTGCTTCATCTAGACCTATGCCGTTATCTTCAACCTGTATAAAACTACCATTTCCAATACTTCCACAACTGACTTTAATAATAGGTTTATGTATTGAACTACGATAAAGAATGGCATTTTCGAGTATATTTCTCAACATAATTTCCAACTGATCTGACTGCCCCCAAACGCACACTGAGGTGAGATGCAATTGTAAGTCTACACCTGCTTTTCTGAACTGAATACCCATCATTTCAACTGTACCTTTAACAATATCTACCAAATCAATATTGCTTTTGTTTTGTGTGGCATTCGGTTCAAGCCTCGCTAATGTAAGCAACTGAGTAATCATTCTTGATGCTTTGTCTACTCCTGTAATAATGTCCTGTGCAGCTTCCTTAGACTCCTCATTGGAACGTGCATTTTGAAGTACTTGGGCATGTAAGCGTATAGCAGCTAATGGTGTACGGAGTTCATGAGCGGCATTTGAGGTAAAACGTTTTTCACGTTGCATACTTTCAGCAATCTCACTAAGTAAGGTATTTAAAGAGCTCACTAAAGGTTCTATTTCTTTCGGTACAACTGGCTTAATTGGATTTAAATGTTCAATGGATTGTTTTTCTAAGTTTTGACTAATGCTATATACAGCCAATAAATGACGACGGATCGTGCAAATAATCAACCATAATAATAATGGCAAAAATATGATTGAAACCAAAATCAAAAACAGCAACATATCTTGCTGAATATCTTTTCGAATTGTCCAAACCTGCGCAATTTGTACCTGTATTGTATGCGTACTATCCCAAACAGAATAACTACGATAAGTATTATTATTCAGTTTAATCCAACCAAAATTATCTTGCTGAACAAATGGCTGTGTTTCCACACCAATAGAACGATAAATTAATTGTCCATCACGATGCCAAATTTGAAATACAATTTGGTCATAATGCTCACCCTTAGCTTTTTCAATCACTGTATGCTGCGGTACTTTTCCATCTAGGGTACTTAGAGTCGTAGACAATAAAGCATGAGCAGTTTCTGCTAATGACTTATCAAAAATATTATTGGCAGTGTTTTGCATTCCCCAATAAATACTTCCTAAACTACCCAACCAAACGCTAGTGGTAATTGCCAGTAAAATTATAGATAAGCGCTGGGTTAATGAATAGCTGCGAATTGGATCAGCCATTTAATGCTGTTCATCCATGATATATCCAAAACCTTGTACTGTACGGATAATATTTTTACCTAATTTCCGACGCAAGTTATGAATATAGACTTGTACAACATTACTACTCACATCAACGTCATAAGCATAAAATGAATTTTCTATATTTTCACGCGAAATTACACGACCACGATTGAGAGTAAATAACTCCAATAAATGAAACTCTTTATGTGTCAACTCAATTTCGACTTGATTTAACAGTACTTGTTTACTCGCTTTGTTAATACTAATATTTCCAACCTGAATTAGGTCCCCTACCTCTCCTGAAATTCGGCGTAATACAGCATGAATCCTTGCTACGACCTCATGTAAATCATAAGGTTTAACAACAAAATCATCAGCTCCTGCCTCTAGACCTGTAATACGATCATCAACCTGATCTTGAGCAGTCAGAATAATAATTCCAACTTGATTCTTTTTGCGACGTAGTGATTTTAAAATTTCAATCCCATTTCGATCAGGCAAACCTAAGTCTAGTAGAATAAAGTGATAATGATAACTCACTAAAAAATGGTACGCTTGCTCTGCTGTGCTCGCAATGTCAACTACAAAGCCCATTTGATCTAGACCACGTGCAGTTGCTTTTGCCAACAAGCTATCATCTTCTACCAATAGAACTCTCATAACACCTTTTTCTCTTGCTTACCAAACTACAGCGCAAATTTATAATCCCTACTATGCTCGTAAATATTACTGTTAAATTCTATCCATCTCATGTAAAGGCCACAATTGATGAGAATCAAGTAATAAGGAACTCATACTTTCTGCATAATCTACTTTAGCTTGATCGACTCGGCTACGTGCTTCAATCAATTGCTGCGAATGCAACAAAAGCTCATTGAGATTCAACTCACCTAATTTATACGCTTTTTGCATCAAGTGATGTTGTTGTTGCAACAGTTGTAAGTTTTCTTGCGCCTTCGTATTCCGTACAGTCGCTGACTCCATTTGAATCACCCACCCCTGTATTTCTTGACGCAGACGTTTTTCTACACGCAATACCTCCAAATCCGCTTTTTTTGCTTCTGCCGCTGCCATTCCTGAAGCAATACCGACTTGTCGCGCAGTCAAAGGAATTGAAACACTAACCCCTAATAAATTCTCCTCTCCCGATTGCTCCCTACTGTAACCAAAACCAATCGTAGGATCTGGCAGTCTATTAAGCTGCTCTCTTTTTAATACTGCGTATTGCTGTGTAGCTTGCATCCTTACGAGTGCTAACTCATGATTAACTGACAAAATTTTCTGTACCCACTCTGCTTGACTATACTGTATAGGGCTAGGCTGTATAACATCGCTGCTCCACTGTTCAGGGATCTTTCCTCTATAATCGCGGGCCAACAATTGCTGAGCTTGAATATATGCAGCTTTAGCTTGCATATATTGTTCCTCAAGTTGTTGGTACTCATTCTTCAAGAGCATTAGCTCAAGTCGTGGTGCATCTCCTGCTCGAATACGTTGTTCAGTCACTTGGATAAATTGCTGAATTTGATCCAGCTGTTCTTGCAGTCGCTTCAAATGCAATGTGCTTCGCATATAAGCAAACCAACTATTTAACAACATTTTAGATGCTTGATGTTGAGCATTCTCATACTTCAGTTCTGCAATACTTGAAATACGTTGTGCTAGATCTTGATCTAGCCGGTATTTATTAGGCAAACGTATTTGTTTTTCTATCCCCAAACTAGGTTCATAACTATTGGCTTGTTTTCGCTCTAGTTGTGTATCCGTCTTACGTACTTGCATACCGGCTGTAACAGTCCACGGATTTTGCCCTACTTTTAATCCTTGTCGGGCAAAGTCTGCATAATCTTGCTCTGATATTGCAGCACGCACATTCGGATGTTCTACTAGACTCTGTTGTACTGCTTCAAGTGGTGGCAAAGCAGCTTCAAGTTGAGGTTTTGCAATTGCTGTCGAAGCCACTGTAAAACAATAGCCCAACCCAAACAGATACCAAATTTGGCCTAGAAGTGTTGATTTGATATTTAATGTCATTAGTCAAGTGCTCCTTGGCTCATATAACCAGAAATTAATGTAGGTATGACCCAATAAAAACAATCACTTGATTTAAATTTTTGCTGAATATGCGCCAAAACCAATGATACAGATTCGTGTTGTACAATCAGCAATATAAGATTCCGTTCAGTTGCTCCGCGAATTTTTTCCTGAACATTACGATAATGTTGGCGATTACCAAACCCTTGTGCGTTGACACAAGTACACCCTGAAATCAACTCAGGAATTAACCACAAATGCTCCATAAGTTCTTCAGCAATATCAGAGGACACGTTAATAGAGAGTTGGCATATTTCAGACATGATGATCTCGCGCTAAACCAAATTTTTTAAACAAGTTAGGAAGTAAAATCAGAGTCAGCAAAGTACAAGAAATAAGCCCTCCAATCACAACTATCGCCAATGGACGTTGAATCTCGGCACCAGGGCCAGTAGTAAATAACAATGGGATCAAACCTAAAGCTGCAATACTCGCGGTCATCATGACTGGACGTAAACGGCGCATAGCACCTTCACGAACAACTTCCTCAATTGCAACACCACGAGAAATCAGTTGATTAAAATAACTAATCATCACTAAACCATTCAGTACAGCAATCCCCATCAAGGCAATAAAACCAACTGATGCAGGAACAGATAAATACTCACCTGTTAATGCTAATGCAAATACTCCACCGACTAACGCAAAGGGAATATTGACGAAAACCAATACGGCTTGACGCACCGAACCCAAAGTCGTAAATAGTAAAAAGAAGATCATTGTTAATGCAGCAGGTACAACAAGCATTAAGCGAGCAGCCGCACGTTGTTGGTTTTCAAATTGCCCCCCCCATTTGAGTGAGTAGCCGGTTGGTAACTTGACTTTCTCTGCAACCAATTGTTTTGCTTCATCTACAAAACTAACTAAATCACGATCACGTACGTTGGCACGTACCACTGACATTCGTGATGCATTTTCACGATCAATTTTTACGACACCCTCAGTCTTAACCACTTCTGCTAAAGATAACAATGGCACTGCAGCTGCATTCTCAATTGGCAAGGCAATATTGGAAAATTCAAAACTCGACTCTCCCAAACGTGGATCCCCTTTCATCATTAATGGAACAGGGCGCCCCTGTTCAATAATGGAACCTATTTCTTTGCCTTCCACGAGCATCTTGAGTTGGGCTTGAACATTTTGACTGTCCAATTGATTTCGTATAGCCATATCACGATGGATTCGCAGCTCTTGATACTGTACTCCCGAATTTTCGAGTGTCATGACATCTTCATTGCCTTCAATGCCTTGTAGAACTATTGCAATTTGCTTTGATAAATCATTAAGCTGGTCTAAATCACTTCCAAAAATTTTGACAGCCAAATCTCCTCGTACTCCAGACAACATTTCTGAAGTGCGCATCTCTATGGGTTGACTAAATGTTAAGTTCACGCCAGGAACATCTTGAAGTACAAGACGAATTTTTTCTAAAATTTGCTCTTTATTTTTGACTTGCCATTGCGTTTGTGGTTTTAGCACAATGAAACTATCTGTTTCATTTAACCCCATAGGGTCTAATCCCAATTCATCAGAACCTGTACGTGCCACAATTCTTTCAACTTCAGGCACTTGTTCCAAAATACGTTTTTGAATATCCAGATCTAATGCAATTGAGTTTTGTAAGCTAATCGAAGGGATTTTTTCTAACTGTAAAATAGTATCTCCCTCATCCATGGTTGGCATAAATGACTTTCCAATGAATGGGAAAATCAATGCAGCCAGAAGTAAGGTACCACCTGCTAAGACATAAATCTGTTTAGGATGGGCTAAACTCAGATTCAAAAGTTTTCGGTAACCAGTTTCTAATTTAGCTACTAAAAAGGGTGTGTGATGTGCTTTCGGTTTTAGAAAGAATGAACACAGTACAGGAATCACTGTCAAAGAAAAAATTAGTGAACTTGATAAAGCAAATACAATTGTTAAAGCCACAGGTGAAAAGAGCTTCCCTTCCAATCCTTCAAGCGTGACCAATGGAATAAACACTAACATAATAATGATCATGCCTGCTGTGACTGGTACTGCAACCTCAGACACTGCGCGGTAAATCATATTTAATGGCGGTAAAAAAGAACGTTGCGGTGACTCTTTTGCTTCAGCAAGTTGCATTTCAATATTTTCAACCACTACAACTGCAGCATCCACTAATAAACCAATCGCAATCGTCAAACCACCTAAAGACATTAAATTGGCACTTAAACCAAAATGGTGCATCATCAAAAAAGTACTTAGTGCAGATAATGGTAAAACTGCCGCAACCACTAAAGCAGACCTTAGGTTTCCTAAGAACAATAAAAGTAAAATCAAGACTAAGACAATAGCTTCTAATAACGTTTTACTTACGGTATGAATGGCTCGGTTTACCAACTCACCACGATCATAAAATGGTTCAATCGTTGTACCCTGTGGCAGAGTTTTTTCAATGTCGGACAAATGCTCACGAACATGTTGAACGACTTGACGTGCATTCGCACCTTTTAAAGTTAATACAATACCTTGGACAGCCTCACCTTGGCCATTTTCAGTCACTGCACCATAGCGTGTGAGTGCTCCAGTATGTACCTGTGCAACATCTTTAACCCGCACCAATGTTCCTTGATGGCTAGAAACAATAATATCGCCTAACTCTTCAAGGTTTCTGACGCGGCTATCGCTTCGGATCAGTAATGACTCTCCATTTTCATTAAGCCGCCCAGCACCATCACTGGCATTATTTAGCTCGATTGCCTGTTGTAGCTGTGTTAAAGATAAGCCTCGTGCCGCCAGGGCCTCTAAATTAGGGGTCACTTCAAATGTACGAACAAGTCCCCCCAAAGCGTTAACATCGGCGACCCCTTCAATTTTACGAAGTTGTGGACGAACCACCCGATCAAGTAGAGTTCGTTTTTCCATATCACTGAGTGGCCCATGTAAGGTAAACATAAAAGATTCACCTAATGGGGTCGTCATGGGTGCAATTCCACCTGACGTACTACTTGGTAATGCAGACATCACATTACTTAAACGTTCATTCACCTGTTGTCTAGCCCAATAAGGGTCAGTGCCTTCAGCAAAGTCTAATGTGATAATCGCAATCGCGTATTTAGATTGCGAACGCATTACTGTCTGATGAGATATTCCCAACATTTCTTGTTCAATGGGTACAACAATACGGCTTTCCACCTCTTCGGGCGTCATGCCGGGCGATTTCATCACAATTTGTACTTGCGTACTTGACACATCAGGAAAAGCATCAATTGGTAGTTTCGTAAAAGCAATGTAGCCTGCCACACTGATCGCCAATGTGAGCAATAATATTAAAATGCGCTGACTAAGTGAAAAGGCGATAAGACGTTTTAACATATGTCTCACCTCAACGTTCTGTAGTGCTAATAGGTGCTTGCTCTGCACCAAAGCCAGACCACACCGCCTTGAGACGCTCTACACCACTGATAGCAAGTTGCATTTTGGGTTTTAATTTTTCAGCTGTAATATAACTTTGCTGCTGATCAGCTGATAGAACTTCAACCGTTACAGCTTCAAACCCCTTCTGATTTTTAACAAAAATAATGTGTTTACCATCTTGTGAGGTTATGGCAGTACTTGGTACTGGCCATGCTGCAATTACTGTTGGCTGCTTACTTTGAACATGAACTTTGACAAATTGTTGCACCCGCAAACAATTATGTTTGGTATCCATTTGTACGATGATATTTTGAGTTTGTGTATTCCCTACAAGTGCTGGAGCGATATTTTGTATATGCCCTGTAATATCACAACCTTCAACCTGAACAACATCCCCAATATGCACATATTTACTGTCAGCTAAATTAGCTTGTAATAACAATTGTAACGGTGAATCAGCGTTTACAAGTTGACCTAATACTGTACCAGCCTCAACATACTGACCTGTAGAAACCTGTAAGTTTTCTATATAACCACTTGTTGGGCTTTTAACATAGACAATGGAATTTAGACTATTTACCTGCCCTCCTCCCATAAATTGCAGCATTCGCTGTTTTGCACCTAAGTTAATATTAAGACGCTGTACTTGATTCTGTGCCTCTTGCACACGCTTCTCGGCAATAATGCCTTCAGCATATAAGCTACGTTCACGTGTTAAATTTTGCTGGGCTAATTGTTGTTGAGCACGAAGCTGCAATATTTCATTTTGAATCTGAATTAAATCTGGACTATGTACAGCAAGTACATGATGATTCCGGGTAACTTCTGCCAAGGGTTGTACCAAAACTTGCTGCACCATTCCTGAAACAGGACTAGTCAGTACAACTTTGCTTTCTGGTGACCACTGTACTTGCCCTTGTAAAATAATTTGTTTTTGTATGTTAGTAGAAGAAGCACCTAATGTGTGTAATTTGATCCCAACTTGCTCAATTTGTTTTGAAGAAATTAAGATTTGTTGCTCTGAGACTTCAGGACTCCTCTCAGCCTCTGAAACCTGTCTCTCTACTTTAGCCTCTATATTTTTATTCGAGAGCAGCTTACTTCCCCACCATAGCCCAAGGCTAATCAAGATCAAGACGCTCATTAGATATAATAGTTTTTTAAAATTTAGTACATCTACTCGCTGATCCACTCGTTTCATCCTTCAAGAGATTTTCTCTACAAAGCTAACATTAAGTTCTTAAGATCAGATTAAGTTTATAAACCTATTTCAGACTGCATAGGCCCAAGTGAACCGTATTGGGTTTGTGGGAGACTTTTATTTAACTGATGTTACGTAGTAAGTGCATTTTGAGCATCTTCGCTACTACATGTTGTAGTCGATTTATAAATTATTAATAATCATTATATTAAACTATATATTGTTATTATTTCTCACGAAAATCAGCATCAAAACATAGGTGACTTTTATAAACTAAAATGTCTAAAATGAAGTGACCAAAACCACATTAAATGATCTAAATTGATCAAAATTTTACTCCACCAAAAACTATATACCAGTAATCAAATCATATACTTATAATTAAGGTCATTTAATGGAATAAATCTCGGTGACCTTGCCAAGGTTGGGGTTTTAGAACAACATGAACAACAACTGATTATCACCGCGATGCAAAAAGCCAAACACAATGTGTCTGAAGCGGCCCGTTTGTTGGGTATTAGTCGAGCAAAGCTCGATTATCGACTTAATAAATATTATTAGGGCGTGTCCTCATTTGAAGAATTGGTTTTAAATACTTAAAATCTTCCTTTGACTTATTTTTATTTCTATATTTTCAATGGCACGTACTCTTCTTACCGATGATATCTGTCAGCAAATTCAAGATACTATGCGATTACATGATTGCTACCGTTCAAAGAATAGTAGAAATATCATGGAAGCGATCTTATGGAAACTGCGTACATGCGCCACATGGCGTGATATTCCTCAAGAATTTTGTCCTTGGCAAATTTGAAAAGTAAAAGTTCAGTCGCTACCCTTGCTCGGGAGTTAGGACTTTCACGATCAACCATCTACCGTGAATTAAAAAGAAATACTGGGCAACGTGGATATAGAGCTCAACAGGCAGCTAAATTTGCAAGTCAAAGACGGTACCGTCCTTCATCATCAATGACAGCATTTGCCTTCGCTTATATTGATTATTTGATTGGTTTGGACTGGTCACCAGAACAAATTTCAGGTGCTTTAACACAACGCGGTTGGCTGGATGTACCTTGATCAACGACAACGTTTAGGAGATTTCGAAGGTGACACGGTGATTGGTAAACATCATAAAGGTGCTTTATTGACTCTCGTTGATCGAAAGAGCCTGTATGTACATATTGTTCATTTAGGGCCAACGAGAGCATCCTCTCAAACGATTACTTGTGCATTAGATCGTTTACAAATGAGCCATGCTTATAGTGTGACATTTGATAATGGCAAAGAATTTTCCGAACACAAAAGAATTACTGATGCTGGCATAGAGACGTATTTTGCTGATCCTTACAAGTCTATTCAGCGAGCTAGAAATGAAAATACGAATGGTTTAATCCGTCAATATCTGCCAAAATCATCATCGTTTGATGACGTGTCAAAGGAACAAATAGAGTAGATAGAATTTGCACCCAACCATCGTCCTAGAAAAACCCTAGGTTAGTATACACCGAGTGAAGTGATGGCTGGTTTTTATACTGTTGCACTTGCCGCTTGAATCCGCCAAATAAAATCATTTCTTCTGGATCTAAACGCTTTAGCCGAAGTTGGTCTACAACCACCATATTGTCCTGTGCTTTATCCATTTTCCCCAGTGTCTTCTTTTCACACTGTCCTTTAGACTTTTTATTACCTTACATAAATCCCTATCGACAGCAAGCAGTAACTTACGATATCGCGAGCAGTAGTAATGCTTGATTTTTAATTTTTTCTGAAAACTCACTGCTTATTTCCCCATTGAGTAACATCATTTTCAAAACTAAAGCTGGGCATGGTTTTTCAAACCTACCTTCAGATATTGTTAATGCATCAATGAGCAATGGTGTCATCATTTTTTTTCTGCACAGGTAAATTATTTTTAGCGTTAAAATAATAGAATATAAAAGTCTCAAATTTAACAAAATAGAATCAAATAGATTTTATATTTACTAAAAAAGTATCTGAATTATATGATTTATTTACTAACTTTATTTTTATACTAAATCAAAACAGCACGCATGAACCGGAATATGACGATTAGCGAATTGGCTAACCGTGTGCATGTGGATGAAAAGACAATCTCACGACTTGAAAGCGGCAAACCCAGCTCTAACCTAAAAAATCTTATTTCCATTCTCGTTGTATTTGGCTTGGAAAATAGTTTGCTTAATATTGCGAACCCACAAAATGACGAAGTTGGAAAACACTTGCTACCAAAAAAATTCGGGTACGCGCTAATAATAAATCAGAGGCTATGAGTGATGACTTCTAAAAATCTGTCCATGCAAGAAGAAATTAAGAGCTGCTACATTTTTTTGGATACAGGTGATACACCACAAGTTGTTGCTCAATATGCGCTCAAAGATTCAATCTATAATTTTATCTACGGCAAGAGATATTTGAGTCGTAAGCGTCCGCTGAATCCCATACCAATTTTTAATTCGATTTAGGTTTCCAGCAGTGCGGCAGCAATTCTTCAATTTGGGTCACTTTGTGTGTCGGTAGCCTTTTCAGCACATCACTTAAATAAGCATACGGATCCAAGCCATTCAGCTTTGCTGACTGGATTAAAGTCATGATATTCGCCGCTCGCTGGCCGCTGCGCAGCGAACCTGCAAACAGCCAGTTCTTACGTCCCAACGCCCAAGGTCGCATTTGATTGTCGGGTAGTCAGACGCAGTTACCTACGTCCAACCCCCTAAGAACCGTGCATGCGAGTTTCCCAGCACACGGCTCAAGCCTCTGCTAAGGCGCCATTCGGCACCCGGTTATACATCGTTGACATTGGCAAACTGAACACTCCTCGGACAATACAGATGGTAAATCTCAAGATTAGCAACTGCATCCGTTCCACCATGACTTAGCTTCACAATATGACGGCTGTGCCATGGTGTATCTTTGGTGACTGGTTTAAGACAGGCGCAGCAGCGACCACCTTGTTTTAGCCACACCCGATACAGCTTGGCTCGCCCCTTTGCGGAGACCAGCATTCTTTTACCCCATCGGGATTCGAAGTACTCATCCCATGCGGGGTCATGAGGGTTAGCAGCAGCCTTGATCTTGATATGTCGCACAATTGGCGTGTCCGAGGCAGACACTAATGTGTATTGTCGCTTCCGACCATCGGCGGACTGTTCATCACATGAGAACACCCATCGACGCGCTCCTTGTACTTTGAAATACCGATCTTTGACCCATCGGAGTGTTTTGCGAGGGTGGCGACGTACCGCCCATCGCCAGAGCATTTCCCACACTGCGCTGTCTACCTGGTTGAAAACCTTCTTGGCAACGACATAACTATGATAGTTGGCCCAACCCCTTAGAATAGGGTTGAGCAAACCGATCAAAGTGGCCTGTCGTGTCGCTTTGTTTGCATTGATTAATGCTCGCAGCTTATCGAGATGAGCACTGATGTTTGCCTTTGACGGCTTGATCAGTAGCTTGCCATTGTACTTGCGTACGTTCCACCCAAGAAAATCGAACCCGTTCCCTATGTGCGTGATTTTGGTCTTTTCCTGAGAGAGCACGAGACCGCGCTGCGCCAGAAATTCAACCACGGCAGGGCGAACTTCATTTTCGAGCCACTCTTTAGAATACCCCGTGATGATGAAATCATCCGCATACCGTACCAGTTGCAGCTTTTTGCCTGTCCATTTGGCGTTAGGGAACCTCTTCGCCAGCATCGTTTCCAGTCCGTCCAAGGTCATGTTGGCCAACACCGGGGAGATAATACCTCCTTGCGGTGTTCCGGAAAGACTGGGAAACAGCTTGCTTTGGTAGACGTAACCGGCTTTGAGCCATTTCCGTAGAATCACCTTGTCCATTGGGAGGTTGGCGATCATCCAGTCATGGCTGATATTGTCGAAACAGCCTTGAATGTCACCCTCTAGCACCCACTCCGCACTTACTTTTCTTGACAGCACACCAAAGCACTGTGCTGCAGCATCCGCGGTTGAGCGTTGTGGTCTGAATCCATAAGAGTTCCGATCAGCGATGGTCTCCGCGATGGGTTCCAAAGCCAGCAGATGGAGCGCCTGCATGGCCCGGCATTTCATCGTGGGTATCCCGAGAGGTCTCATCTTGCCATTTTTCTTCGGAATAAGGACTCTCCGAAGCGGAAGGGGCGTGTAACCTCGCCTCTTCAACGACATCATCGCACCGGTCTTGGCCTTGGGTGTATTCCAAGTCACCTTGTCGACCCCAGCCGTGTTTTTGCCTTTGTTTTCAGACACTCGTTTGACGGCCAATGCTTTGCCACTAAACGAGTGAGTCAGCAGCCATTGCAAAGCTTTCGCCTTGTTATGCCTGCCGTCTTGTACCGCCTTCACAATACGCGCTTGCAGCCCTCTGACATGACGCTGTACAGCAATCCAATCGATGGGTCCCACGATGTGCTGGAAGGTGCACACGCTGATACTGCTGCATTCATTTGCTCTCCCTCCATTAAAAGGGTTCTACACACTCTCTTGTGATGAGAGACCATAAGGACGTCAGCCCGCTTTCGCGTGGGGTAATGTTTCAACCTCTATCCAACCCATTACAGACTGGCATTCGCTTTTTCCTCGTTCCTTCGCCCGCATCACCATGGGCAGTTTTTGCAAACTGCTTTCCCAATGGGAGTAATACGGGATTTCCACGTTCCGCTTACTGAAGTACATCGGCTTAGGTGCCTGCTATCGACCGGGAGGCGTATGGGTCACGAATGCGTAGTCGAAAGACGCAATTCCCACCTCCATTACCGTTTTGGTTCGAGCGTATCAGCCATTTCCGCTCGTTCAACTTAACGATCGTTACGCAGATTCACATGTGTTCACCATACCGATTATCTAGCCCTTGTCCGGCTATGGCTGCCAGAAGGGTACGTCTCTCACGATTGATACCCCGCACCTTGCGGTGCCTCGTTACATTGTCGAAGGCGCTCTTTATTCAGCCTTCTAGATTCACCCGGTGACACGGGTGGTTCCCGCAGGGGGAACAACTTCATTAAGCGACTTCGTGTCGCACTTCCACCCAGTTATTGCAAATCGGTAGATTGCCATCATCCAGATAGCGGCTTAAAGCTGGCCAACGCTTCAGAGTGTAATTGATCGCCTTGGCGGTTGGAGAACTCGATGGCACAGTCAGTTGATGTTGGTTGAGCCATTCATACAGTTGTTGCATCACCGGTTGACTATGCTGTTGTCGGTATTCGCGGCGCTGTTCTGCTGTACCATCGGTCTTTTTCCTGAGTTCTGCTTCTATGGCATACAGTTTCTGAATCAGCACTAATGCCTGTTCAGCGACCTGACTTTTTTTGGTCACATGCAGTTCATGGAATTTACGACGCGCATGCGCCATGCAGCCCACCTCAATGACCTGACCTGATTTAAAGCGTGCTTTATAACCGCTGTAATCATCACAGACCAGATGGCCCTGCCAGTCTTTCAGGAACGCTTCAGCATGCTGACCTGAACGACTATCCTGAAAGTCATAGATCACGGCTTGAACTGGATTGTACTGTGTAGTGGCATAGGCCCAGACATAACCTTTCTTCGGTTTTTTCTCATTCTCACCCATCCGCATGATGGTGACCGGCGTTTCATCGGCATGGATCACCCGCTGTTGCAGCACCACCTGTTTTAAGGCATTGGCCAGAGGTTCCAGTTCCACACCGCAGCGACCAATCCAGTCAGATAACGTGGATCTGGACAGATCAATGCCCGCCCGCTGATAGATCAGGCGCTGACGGTACAGCGGCAAATGATCGGCATACTTCGATACCAGCACATGGCTGAGCAGTTCAGGACTGGCAATACCTTTATCAATCACATAGGCGGGCATCGCTTGCTGAGTCAGGGTGTCGCACTGATCACAGACCCATTTGCCACGTACATGCTGTTCCTTATAGAACTGTGCCGGTCTGAAATGCAGTTTTTCACTGACATCTTCGCCGATACGACGGAGTTGGCAGCCACAAGCACATTGGGTTGATGCAGGTTCATGCTCAATACGGATGGTGTGTAGATGATCTGGCAGTGGTCGACGTTTAGGTTTATTTGCTTTGGCTTTGTGTGTCGCTGCATCGGTTTTATCTGCATTCAGCCGTTCCAGTTCCAGATCAACGGCTGCAATATCTTCTTCGACCGCTTCATCCCACAGGTGGATTTGTTTTGCAGTGAGATGTTCGTTTTTACTGCCGAATTTGTGCTGTTTAAATAGTGCGAGTTCATGCTCGTATTTTTGATTGAGAATAGAAAGATGTTGAACTTTAGAATCTAATTGCTGATTGATGACTTCAAGATGTTGAACTCTGGCATCTAATTGCTGGTTTGATTTTTCTAATTCTTGATTTGATTGTGCCAGAGACTGATGCTGCATCGCCAACTGCCTGGTGAATTCCAGCAGTTGTTCATGGGTCAGTTGGCTTAAGTCAGGCAGCGTATTCATGACCGCAGTATGCCTGAGGTCATGAGAAGAATGAAATAGAACGTTTGGAGAATAGCAGAATGGAACAGCCTGTTTTAAAGCATCGTCACCACCTGCTGCCGTCCAATGCGCTGCCAGGGCAAACCTTGGATCAGTGCCTGTAACTGTTCCGGGCTGAGGGCCACGGTTTCACCTTGGTGAACTTGAGCCCAGTGAAATTTGCCCTGTTCCAGCCGCCGGGCACACAGCCAGATGCCCAGTCCATCATGTACCAACACTTTCATACGATGGCCACGTTTATTAGAGAACAGGTAGGCGCAATGCGGTTTGATTGAGCCAAAGGCTTTCATAATCTGCGCCATGACCGTATCCATACCTGCACGCATATCCAGAGGTTGGGTAGAAAGCCAGATTTCATCAATGCGGATCATGTTGCAAGTACCTTGAGTAATTCTGCTAAAGCAGATATTTTCGATACTTGCCATTTTAGCTGAATATCATTATTCGTATGAGGCACGGTGATACACAACGTGATCCTCTCATCAATAGGTTGGCTGATTGCAGCAGTGTAAGGCAAAGCAATAAATGCTGGATTCACATGAGTAGGATCCTGCACGGCACCCTCATGATGCCTGAAGATCCTGATCCAACGACTGACAAGGTTGGCATTAATACTATGTTGCAGTGCGACCGAAGCGATCGAGGTATTAGGATTTTTGC
Source organism: Acinetobacter sp. YH12098 (assembly GCF_013419235.1). Classification (NCBI taxonomy): domain Bacteria; kingdom Pseudomonadati; phylum Pseudomonadota; class Gammaproteobacteria; order Moraxellales; family Moraxellaceae; genus Acinetobacter; species Acinetobacter sp. YH12098. The sequence goes on along the minus strand of NZ_VPAO01000053.1, from coordinate 5,069 downwards.
AGGCATTGACAATACTGAATTTGAATTCTTTGCTGTATGTTCTGCGTTTTTTAGCAACAGGAGGTGTTGCTGAATATATATCCATGTTCATAGATTAAGTCCCCACTTGTTTTTAGGTGGGAACTAAATTAAGGCTTATAGGATCGCTTGGTAAGGCTGTGTTAGCTGGATGCTTACTTTCTTTTACCTTAATAACGTATTTTTTTAACGGCAGCATACCTTTTGAAACACCACCAAATTATTTATGTTCCACCAGCATATATACTTCCCTATCGAAAAATCTGATAAGAATTGATTATTTTGATACAAAACCTGAAAACTGGGAGTGCTTATATGGACATATATAATATTTCCGGATAAATATAAAACTACTCCACAAGAAGAAAGGCAGAATTTAATCTCAGTCCGAAGTAACAGTACTCTCAAAGACCAAATGTAAAGAAGCATACTTAAGAAAATAAAATTCAATAATGCATGAGGATGTAATTAGTTTCAGGGTGCTAAGAAAGTGTAGCAACTTGCTACACTTTTTCGCTTTTTTGAATCAGCTGTTTTAAGAAATCTTCTAATTGTAAGAGACTGGCTTCGTCAATTTCCGAGATATTCAGAGAAACCTTAAGCTGTTTTTGATTCAGTTTGATATTCCCCGCAATCTTACCGGCATATTCAATTTTTCTGACCACGGATGTTGTGGTCAGTTTTTCTGGATTCTGACTCAATAGTTTTTCAGCATAAGTAGTAACTTTGCTTTGCTCGAGTTTTTTGTCTTTTAATTTTTCCCAAGCTCCGAGTAAGGCCACTTCGGCTTCAGAGAGTTGTTCAAGATGATCCGATAGAAATTTTTTGAATGCAGTTGCAGCAGTACGGCCTAGCAAGCCTGGTTCCACATCAAGGTCATTTAAAATTGCTTGCGGCAGTTTTTCGTATGCTAAATACTTGTACATATCTTCGCGATTTAAACCCAGTGAATTGGCTAAACGTTGCTTGTTTTTCTTTAATTTCTCATCAAGTGAGTTCAGGCCAATAAAAATCTCATAATCTGTCAGATCCTGACGCTTTAAATTCTCGGCCAGGGTTAACAAAGATGCTTCTACATTATTTGCATCAATGATAATGGCTTCAATCACAGACTTTCCGAGTAACTGATGTGCCCGTAAGCGTCGCTCGCCTGCAATCAGTTCATATTTCAGATTATCCAGTTTACGCACTGTAATGGGCTGCAAAAGGCCGATTTCATTAATAGAATCCGCCAGTTCTTTTAACTGTGATTCTTCAAATATTTTACGCGGCTGGTTTAGACTTCGGCTGATATCCTCAATAGGGACATTACGTCTAAACTCTTTCAGCTCTTTAATATTGTCTTTCTGTGCTTGCTGATGTTTTTCTGTATTCTGTTTCAGTTTCTGAGCTAAAAGCTCTTTGGTGCTTGCCATAATGCTCTCAGGTTTAAATTTTCAATACAATTTCATTGGCAAGGCTTTCAAAAGCCTTACGTACTTTTGAATTTTTTTCTACTTTCAAAAGTGGTTGTTGCAGAATGGCTGCTTGATTGACTTTAGTACTTTGAGGAATTGTGGTTTCTAAAATTTTACCCACTTGTTTCAAGGCTTCATCCCGAATCAGCTTACAGACATTCTGACGTTCATCATGCTTAATTAGTAAAGCGCCTAAAAGCTCTAAATCTGGATTAATACGTTTGATCTTTTCAAGATGATTTAAAAGATCTGTTACCCCATATAATCCATATTGTGATCCTGATTCGATAGGGATAATGACATGTGTTGAGGATGCCAGGGCATTGCTGGTTAATAATTTAAGGCTAGGTGGGCAGTCAATCAATATAAAATCATATAGATCTTTTAATAGTTTTAACTTGATATTTAACTCTTCTGAAGGACGGGGAGCTTCTTCTTTTAGTTGATCTTCAGTTTTTCCTAAATTCAAGGAACCATAAATTAATGATACTTTTTCAAAGTTCGTTTCTTCTTGTAATGCATCTGCCAACAACGAAATATCGCCCACTAGTAATTCTGCTGTAGTGACAGCAATTTCGCTTGGATGTTGGATCCCAATGTGTAAACTTGCGTTTGCTTGAGGATCTAAATCAATGACTAAAACTTTGTTGCCCAGATTGGCAAGTTCTGAGGCTAGGTGTACAACAGTCGTTGTTTTGCCACATCCGCCTTTATGGTTAGCAACAGTAATAATTTTTGCAGACATGCGTGTCAGATGCTTCCTTATTTGAATGTTTAGTAATATAAATAACTTTCATTCATCTTACTATAGTTTTTAAATTTATAAATCCTATTTATTCAGCTGTAAAACAGTTTAAAAAATAAATTTTTAACTAAGCTAGCTTAATTAAAAATTAGAATAATTAGTTATTTAGCTAATTAATAATTAGGATCATATTTTTATTATATAAAACAAATGCTTATAGATTTAAAAGTGGAAGGTTTGTCACTCTAAAGTGGAAGGTTTGTCACTCTAAAGTGGAAGGTTTGTCACTCTAAAGTGGAAGGTCTGTCACTCTAAAGTGGAAGGTTTGTCACTCTAAAGTGGAAGGTCTGTCACTAGGGTGGAAAGTTTGTCACTGCTATTTTTATATCTGCTATTTTTATTTAAAAATAATTGCAAAAACAAATATTTAAGCTGTTAATAAAGTCTCATAACTAAGCTTTAAAGGTGGAAAGATTGTCACTGTATCTTCTTAACCTGTGGATAATCTTTTTTTATTGGATATTTCCTGATGATTATATGTGCAGTTATACCTTTTAAATCTAACAAAAAGGTGGAAGCCTTGTCACATCAGGGTTTTTATCTGACTTAACCTAACTAGATCTGAATGAAAAAAGTAAAAATAGGCCTTCTGAACTGTAATTTCGAGACTAAAGGTGGAAGGTCTGTCATCATAGGGTGGAAAGATTATAATTAATTCCACTTTAAATGCAGAAAACCGGCTAAAATGCTTCTTTTTGATGACAAACTTTCCACTTTTAGAATCTTGTGGTGAAAGTCTTGAAAGTTTTTCCACTTTTGTATATAAAAACTAAGTTAAATTATAAATATCACGGTTATGACAGAATCTGAACCATTGCAAGAAGAATCGAATTATATTCCTTACTGTATAGGCAACATTCGCCATAATGGCGTTGTCAGTACCAGTAACCGTTTAATTCGCCCAATCGAATTATCAGCCAATGAATATAAGGCACTTCTATATGCAATGGCGGTTGCGAATTATAGTGAGAAAAATAGGGTAGATGGTGAAATTACCGAACAAACTTATATTTATTTGTATAAGGATGATTTGGCAGATTTACTAGGATTAAATAAACGTAATTCAATTAATGTTGCAATAGATCGGATCTACAAAGAGCTTTCATCCCGGGTAGCTCATTTTATTATTGAGGAGCCTGCTGATAATGGTAAAAGAAAGACTAAAAAAGTACATTCTGTCGTTCCCATTATCCGTGAGTTAAGATGGGAAGATGATTCTAAAAATGCGATTCAGATTCGTTTTACCAGTGAGGTGTTGCCGTATTTCACTCAACTGGCTGGGGGTAATTTTACTACCTATCAGCTAAAACATCTTTTTGCCCTAGATTCTGTTGCCAGTATGAGTCTCTATACTTATTTCATTAAAAATGAATTTAAGTACGCCAATCAAAAGAGTTATGAAGTGCCATTACTTTTAGAAAACTTGAAAGCACTGATTGATATTAATGAAACCAAATATGATCGCTGGGTAGATTTTAGACGCTATGTATTAGACAAAATAGTGGCAGAAATTAACGAAAATACAGATCTACAATTAGAGTATGAAACCGTTAAGAAAGGCCGTCCAATTGTAGGTGTGAATTTTAAACTGCATCATCGGATTGCTGATAAGGCACTGGATGAATTTGCAGTGATTGAAAAAATCTATCTTGATGTTCCATTTGAAGACAATGCATCCGTAAAAGAATTAGGGGCTAAATTCGATATGAATGTACGTTCTTGGTATATTTTTAATAATGATGAAAATTATCAGCAGTTCAAGAAGTGGTTTAAAAAAGTAGGATGCCTCACTGACTCTCAAGCAAATATTGTCATTAATGACACTTTATTCCAAATGGATTTTGCTGAAATTGGTATGGGGTTGAATGACTTTAAACGAAATATGAAGCATAAACTTAAAAGTAATCCGGAATTCGTCCATAGTATTCGTGAAAGACTGAATGATATTTTTGGTAAAGAGTTGATCTAGCGAAAAGTGTAGCAACTTGCTACACTTTTTTTGATATATGTTCGTAAAGAATACAAGTGGTAAGGACCTTAGGATAAAAACGACTCTGTTGCATGAAGTGTGAAAATTGAGACTGAACCGTACCGGGTTTGTCGGAGACTTTTTTATTTAAGTTAGGCCACCTGACCTAACGGGTTAATCTTATCATAGTACATTGCTTCAAACTCAAAAGGCGACTTGTAACCCAATGCACTGTGTACACGCTCTTTATTGAACCAATCTACCCAGTTGAGTGTCGCAAGTTGTACATCCGCTAAACCTTTCCAATCTGCTTTTAAATACTCAATCACCTCTGTTTTGTATAAGCCATTCACTGTTTCAGCCAAAGCATTATCGTATGAATCACCAGTCGTACCGACTGATGCTCGTAAATTTGCAGCTTCTAAACGATTGGTATAGCGAATAGAAAGATATTGAACACCTCTATCGGAATGATGAATCACATTCTTTGGCATGCCTCGATCGTGCAATGCTTGCTCAAGTGCATCGAGCACCATATCTGTATTCATCCGTGTAGATACTTTCCATCGGCTTTGTTGCACAAAGATTTGAAATGCAAAGCGCCCCTAATTGAGCCAAATTTAAGGCGTAACTTGGGTAAGTGGTCGACCTAATTCCGTAAATCTGTTGAGGACTGCTACACGTGCATGAATTTCATTCACCTGACTAGGAAAGCTTCTTGCCATTAATTTATCGCCTAATAATTTGATGCAATGCATCTTGGTTTCCACCAAACTGCGGCGATGATAGCCTGACCATTTTTTCCATAATGTCCTGCCTA
>NZ_VPAO01000052.1:0-23142 GCF_013419235.1 Acinetobacter sp. YH12098 | reverse complement strand
AAGTAACTTGGACCAGTGTTGATCATTTAGCATTGTTCGAGGCATAGCGAGTGTAAAATTGGGTTTGGCGATTTAATTTTACTATCTCGCTATTTTTTTAATCAACAAATGTCAACAGACCCTAATTTATTGACCCAAATCAACCAAAGCACTGTCATTTATGTCAATAAATATTGAGTATTTACAAATAGATAGAACCATTTCTAAATTTCAAAAAAGTTAGATTTTTTTACACAAATACCTAATTAAAGCCTTCAAATAATACAAATCATCAAGAATGTTACAGGATTATTACGTTTATTCTTGTTTTCTATAACATTTTTTACGCACTAATTTTGAATAATGGGCACTTAGAAAAATTATTATCAATTTACGGACATGGAGTCCTTTAAAATGAAAAAAAGTGTATTGTGCATTGCTGCTTCTATGGCTGCCCTACCTATGCTCAGTCATGCAGACTCACCATATTTTAGTTTAAAAGATGGCGATGGCTTCAAACGTTTTTCTGTCTCTGTTGGTGCTCTACATGTTATGCCACAAGGTAAAGCACAGCCATTCCGTGTAAATACTGCCATCAATGAAGGCTATGAGGCAGATGTTGGCGAAGTTAAATCACAAACAGTAAAAGACAATATTCGAGAAGGGTACAAAGTTCCGCCCCTACTAGAAGTTGCGCTAAATACTTTGGACACTGTTCCTGCTGAAATGAGTGGTAAAGCCACTATTTCAGGACTTGAACAATGGGACAATCCAGGGACAGGTCTTGAAGCAGACGACGTCACCACGCTTGGGATCATGACCAACTATTTCTTCACTGACAATGTATCACTAGAAATGAAAGCGGGTATTCCGCCAAAAGTTGATTTACAAGGCTCAGGGAAAATTTATGCACCATTTTCTGCCATTGCAAAACCACTCGGCGGTGCACTGGGAAATCTTGAACTTGAAAATGATATTTTCATTACCGACTTAGGCGCACATGGTGCAGCAGCTTCTGCACGTGCATGGACTCCGGCTGCTGAAATCCAATATCACTTCGGTAAAACTGGCGTCAATAAATTCCGTCCCTATGTGGGTCTAGGCGTGATGTATGCTTACTTCAATGAGTTGGAAATGAATCCACAAATTGAGAAAGATTTAATTGCCGCAGGTCACATGATTGCCAACATTAAAGAAGGTAATGCAGGCGCTTCTTTAGAAGGAAAACCAAGTAAGGCAAATCCAAAAGTTGATTTAGAGGCAACTGATGTATTTGCTCCGATTGCAACGGTGGGCTTCACCTATGACTTCAATGACAAATGGTTTGCTGTAGGTTCTGTCAGCTATGCACACCTACAGAATGAAACCACCATTACCGTTACAGATGCGACACATGGTGAACTGATCAAATCTAAAGCCGATATTGAAGTAAATCCAATTCTTGCGTATGCAGGTATCGGTATGCGTTTCTAATTAATAACCTGAATATAAAAAAGACGGCTACAGCCGTCTTTTTTATTAGGCTATATATGGTCTTTTATTTTGAATTATCTCTTCAACCTCTTTTAAACACTTTTGAATTTATGCTGAGGCAATTTCCTTTATTCATCCATAGTTACCTATAAAAAAAATTTATTGTTTGGTGAATTAAATTTAATCGCAACTCTGCGTTTATTCGAATACCATTGGGTTAAATTTAAAAAATGTAGACTGCTGTATGTCTGATACTCGTTTCTCAAAGCCCCTGATTTACATGCTCATTGGCAGTGCTATTATTTTGGCATTGTCTTTAGGGGTTCGTCATGCATTTGGCCTCTATCTCGTGCCGATGAGTGATGAATTTGGTTGGGGACATAACGTATTTAGCCTTGCCATTGCCATGCAAAACTTAATTTGGGGTGCTGTGCAGCCAATTACTGGGGCTTTTGCAGATAAATATGGCAGTAAGATCGTGGTCGCCGTCGGTGGTGCATTATATGCCCTCGGACTATTACTCATGGCCGTCAGCTCCACCGGTTTACTGCTTAATTTAAGCGCAGGTTTAATCCTAGGTTTGGCTCTCTCGGCCACTTCATTTCCAGTATTACTCTCGGCCGTAGGACGTGCAGCGCATCCAGAAAAACGTAGTTTAGCCATGGGTATTGCCAGTGCTGCAGGTTCTTTTGGTCAGTTCATTATGCTGCCCTCTACGTTACTGTTACTGCAAAAATTTGGTTGGTCTTCAGCTTTGGTGGTCAGCGCCATTTTAATTGCACTTATTATTCCTTTAGCTTGGATGCTAAAAGCACCAATGTATGTTGCACCAAATGCAACCAATACGCATGAAGCCTCTCTGACTTTTAAACAAATTTTGCAATTGGCTTGGGAGCATAAACCCTTTTGGTTTCTAGCACTCGGTTTCTTTGTCTGTGGCTTCCAAGTGGTGTTTATTGGCATCCATCTTCCGGGATATTTAATCGATCATGGCTTTAATGCCACTACAGGCACTATTTTCCTAGCGCTCGTTGGACTGTTTAATATTGTCGGCACCTACACAGCAGGTTGGCTCGGTGGCAAATATTCCAAACCAAAGCTGTTAATGGGACTGTATGGTTTACGTGGCATTGCCATTATTGCCTTTCTTTTGCTGCCTTTAAGCACATGGACAATCTATGCATTTGGCGTCATTATGGGTCTACTATGGCTTTCTACCGTACCGCTCACCAACGGTATTGTAGCCAATATGTTTGGCGTTAAATATCTCAGTATGCTAAGTGGTATCGTATTCTTTACTCATCAAGTCGGTTCATTTTTTGGTGGTTGGTTGGGTGGTGTGAACCACGATATAACCGGTAACTATAATGCCATTTGGATTTTTTCGATTGTCCTGAGTATTTTTGGAGTATTGGTACATTTCATGGTTAATGAGGAAAGTGTCATTCATGACTAATTCAACACTGTGGTTCCGGCTCAGTATTGGCATCAGTATTCTGGCCTTGTTGGCATTGTCCATCGGCTTATGGAGCCAAACGCCTGAATTATTCGAATACTTTAACCAAGCGTTTTGTGCACATTAAAGACGTATTGAAGCAATAATTCCAATTCAAACTGCTGTTTTATCAACACTACAACAGCAGTTTTTTAGCTATTTTCTACACGATTCAATAAAAGCTGCATTTTCAGCATATTAGTATTAATCATACGTTTTTTCATAAACTTAGCTTATTTTTTAATTTTCCATCCTGCGCTTTCTTCCATAGATTAAGTCTCAATAAAGAACAATTTGAGAACTTATGAAATGACCGCATTAACTCAACTTTCACAAGCCATCCATGATGCTCCACGTTGGCATCAAGCAGAACAATTTCAAGATGGCAATGAAATTCGTATTGAAGCGCAACATGACCAAGCTTTGGGGGCTGTGGTTTATGGTTTAGATGCGCGTAAAGCACAGTCTGGGGAAACCATCTACCGTTTAAAACAAGCGTTGGCAGAACACTTGATTTTAATTTTCAAACATCAAAGTCTAGATGATTTACAGTATCTCGCGTTTGCAAGTTACTTCGGTTCAATCTTCCGTCCCGATGCAGATATTCCTGTGCTGGCGTCACAAGATGATACCGGTACACCACCAGACGTCGTACCTGTGTCAAATGCAGTCGGCAAAGTTGACTATACTGGACATGGTGAATTGGCTGCGCATGCAGACCATCAGTGGACTCCACTGCCATCATTTGGTTCATTACTCTATGCCATTGAACTGCCACAAGACGGTGGACAAACCTCATGGTATAACACTATTAAAGCCTATGAAGCTTTAGATGAAGCGACACAAAAACATTTAGACCAACTTCAACTCATTACCTATAACCCATTTGTCCGTGCCAAAAATAATAAAGGCACAACGGGATATGGCGCTACACCGCTATATCGTTTCAAAGACCACCCGATTGTTGGACATGCTTATCCACATCCGCTTGTACGTACCCATCCAGAAAGTGGCCGTAAAGGGCTGTGGTTAAATGAACGATCTGAAGTGGAATTGGTTCACTACGATGATCAGTCAGGCAGTGAATTGATTGCATCTTTACGTGAACATTTATTGAAACCTGAGTTTCGATATGAACATCAATGGGAAGAAGGTGACATTGTATTTTGGGATAACCAAGCGACATTACACTCACGCCGCCCTTTCCCTTCAGACCAACGCCGCTTATTAAAGCGAATTAGCTTAGCAGGAGGACGACCATACTAATGTTGAACTTCATGCCAACAATAAAAAATAAATAACCCTGTAAAATCCGTGTTTGAGCAATAACCCAAAATAATTAGAATATGAAAACAATAAGAACACTGCTCAAATTACGGATGATCTATATCTAAGGCCTTAAAACCTGAAATCAAATGATCTAACATCGCACGTACACCCGGCAGCATACCTTGTCGTGTCGCGTATGCAACATGGATGACCCCTTGCGGCAATTGCCATTCAGGAAATAGCTCAATTAACTCACCACTTTTTAAAGCATCACGTACAAACACTTTGGGCAAAGAAGCGATTCCCACGCCAGAAATAGCAGCAGAAATCATCGCACCAAAACTGTCAGTTCTTAAGCGTGGATGAAATTCAATTTGTTGGGTTTCACTTTTTTCACGATGTCGAAAATCCCAAAAATGTTTAGGCCGATCAAAACCAATACACGGAAAATTTTGAATCTCAGCCAATTGCTGTGGCATTTCACGCTCGAAGAAAAGTTGTGGCGATGCCACTAAAACATGATCACAAGCATCTAAATCTCGAACGATCAAATCACTATCCATTAAAGGCATATTGCGCACACGAATGGCTAAATCTACGCCTTCCTCAATGACATCAACCCGATGATTGGTCGCCATCAGATGCACACTGATGTCTGGATATTGCTGCATAAAATCGGTGACCATTTTTGCAACAGGCATTTCCACCAAAGCCACAGGACAAGAAATTTTAATCTGGCCACAGAGTTGATCGTTCAACGTACTGAGCACAAAATTTTCCGTTTCGCTGACTTCCTCTAAAATTTTTAAGCAATGTAAATAGAACTGTTGTCCTATTTCAGTCACAGTAAATTTTCGCGTATTCCGCTGAATCAGACGTACACCCAAACGGGTCTCTAATTCTGTAATACGGCGTGATAGTTTAGATTTTGTAATACCCAATGCTTCACTGGCTTTGGTATAACCTTGGTATTTCACCAATTGCACGAAGTAGTAATAGTCATTTAAATTTTGCATGATTGTTTCATTTTTAGAATAATCTGTTGAGTTTTTCGCCCTGTCATTCCCTCACTATACCTCAATAATAGATCTCAGAAGCAATATATTGAGGGCTGAATTATGAATTCAATCAAACGTGTTTATCATAGTGATCGTAGCACTTGGGTGGGCGATGGCTTCCCAACAAACTCTATGCTCCCTATGCAAGAAATGGGCAATCAAACCAGTCCATTCCTCGTTATGGGCTATACCGGCCAATATCATTTCTCTCCAAGTCATCATCAACGTGGTGTTGGGTCACATCCACACCGTGGCTTTGAAACAGTGACCATTCTTTATGAAGGTGAATTGGAGCATTTTGACTCTAAAGGAAATCACGGCAGTATTGCCAAAGACGAAGTGCAATGGATGACCGCGGGTCGAGGCATTATGCATGAAGAACACCATTCTAAAGATTTTGCAAAAACTGGCGGAAATTTAGACATGGTACAACTTTGGGTCAATTTACCTAGTCATGCCAAAATTACTGAACCTCGCTACCAAGAACTGACTACAGCCAATATTGCTGAAGTTAAACTTGCACAAAATGCAGGCGTGGTACGCGTCATTGCTGGCCAATTTGAAGACACAATGGGTACAGCTGAAACCTTTAGCCCAATGAATGTCTTGGATGTGCGCTTGAATGCAAATGTTGAACAGGAATTTTCATTCAACCCACAGTGGAATAACATGATTTTTGTATTAAGTGGCGCGATCGAAATCGAAGGTCAACGCTTTGATGCGAAACAGACTTTATATGTCAGTGACCAAGTATCGTCCTTGAAACTTAAATCTTTTGAAGCAACCAAACTGCTTATTTTAAGTGGCGAAGCTTTAAATGAACCTATTGCGGCACATGGACCATTCGTCATGAATACTGAAGATGAAATACGTCAGGCATTTTATGATTTTCAACATGGTCATTTTGCTTAAATATTTCCACGATAAAGTCCCAATAAAAAAACCGCCTTCTGGCGGTTTTTTTATATCTATTTTGGTATGAATTACGCATCACGCTTTCAACAGATTATTGCGTGACTTTTTGATAAAACTCATCGATTGTATTGACCATTTGATCGAGTCCCGGCTGTTCCAAAGGATAATGTCCTGCGTTTTTCAACAGCACGACATCGACTGGAACTTGGTGAATCCGTGCTAAAAATGGCTGACTTAAAGCCAAAGGCGTCCAACGGTCTTGTTCAGGCTGCGTTAGTAGAATTGGGCAGACATCAAACTGCTCCGGTGGCGTGTCATTTTTATAATATAAATACGAATCTAGAAATTTAACCGATACACTATTCCCAGCTGACGTTTTATCTTTTAAAAAGACCTGCAATGCTGCGTCATTATTCACCAAACGATGCATTTTACTTACCCAACGCATCGGCATTGGCAATGCTGATAATGGTGTATGTGCCGTCACATGAGCCATTGGACTGCCCACGCGGCTCATAAATTTATTCAAAGAGACTTGATCACGCACGGTTTTATTTGAAGTATCTAGAAAGGTCATACCGACGATACCTTTCACCTGTTTATTTTTTGCCGCCACGTGATAGGTCAACATACCACCAGCACTGAGCCCATACAAAACGATAGGACGATGATCTTTTTGTAGCTCAGCTTCAATGAGGTCATTGCTTGCTTGAACCCAATCATCATAACGAGTTTTAGAGCCTTTTTTGACTTGGGTGAGGCCATAACCGGGCATATCAATAGCGATAGTTTCATAGCCACTCTGTGCCAAAGGCTGACCCAAAATCATCGACATTTGTCGACCATTTGTTCCCACACCATGAAACAGAATGACCCTCACTTTTGCTTGTGGATTTCGATAAGTATCTAAGTGAACAGTATGCCCCTGCCAATTCCACCACTCTTCTTTAGGGCGCTGCGTTTCATCTAAATAGTATTCTTTGGGGAGATAGTGCTGAATGTCCTGCCAACTGTTTTGATCTGTATAACTTGCTAATGCTTGTGTAGCAGGTAGCTGATCATCTGAAAATGGCATGATTGAAAGTAACGATGCAATGCCACTCATCAACCACTTTAATAAAGCGCTCAAAATTTCTGCTAATGTGTCTGATTTTGGAGTAGTCATTTTTAGACAAATTTTTTATGTGTATGTGCTGATGCTAATCAGCGGCGAAAACTGATGCCATGTGCATGTGGGACAGCACTATGTCACTTCGTCCAATTATCTTTTTCCCTGCTAAGCGCTTCAGAATAATTTTGAAGCAGGATTTACATACTCCTGCAATAATCAGCATTTAAGATCTTTTAACTTTAATAATTTTATCCTTTAGAAATTCATAACCTTACTTTTGATTTTAAATATTGGTAACGCATGAGCCAGTCCAAACCACAACGAAACCTTGTCATCTTTCTGACCTTTTTAAGATTAGGGTGTATTGCATTTGGTGGACCTGCGGCACATTTGGTGTTGTTTTTTCAATATTTTGTGAAACAAGAAAAATGGATAACAGAGCATGAATATGCGCATTTGCTTGCCTTGGCTCAAGTCCTTCCAGGCCCAACAAGTAGCCAGCTCGGCATGGCAATTGGATTTCAACTCAACCGCTATCAAGGTGCTTGTTTTGCATGGTTAGGATTTACTTTACCTTCAGCCCTGCTGATGTGTGCCGCGGCCACTTTAAGTATAAAACTCAGTAATCAACTCTCAACTTTATTCTTTCATGTTATTCAGTTAATTGTACTAGCCGTTGTTGCATGGGCATTTTGGCAAATGATGCGAAGCTTCTGTAAAACAAAATTTCAGTATCTAGTCATGCTTTTAGCTGCATTTTTTATTTATTTCTTTCAATTTTCTTTAAATCAAGTTTTGGTGATTTTATGCGCTGCAATTATCGGTTTAGTTTTATCGTCAAATCAATTACACAGCCAAAAGCCAAATATCGCCGAAACATTTCCACCCAAACATGACAATTTTAGCCGGAATGCACATGAAAATACTTGCACCTCTTGGCTATGGCTTCTCGCCTTTATCAGCCCTTTTTTCGTTCTGCCATTCTTCGATATACAACATAGCAATATATTGGCTTTCAGCTTAGAAAGCTTCTACCGCACAGCATCCCTCGTCTTTGGTGGTGGACATATTATTTTGCCATTTTTACATCAGGACTTTGTCTCTACAGGACTGATCAGTAATGAAAATTTTGACTTAGGCTATGCCCTTGCACAACTCATGCCGGGACCTTTGTTTAGTTTCGCCGCCTATCTCGGCACACTTTTACCCATGACCGATGTGCCAATCTTGAATGCCGCACTCGCGACGTTAGCGATATTTTTACCATCATTTTTATTATTGTTTGGCTTATTGCCCTATTGGAATAAATTGATGAAATACCCGATGCTTTTTGGCACCTTAAAAATAATCAATGCGGCTGTCGTTGGTTTATTACTGTGTCTACTATTTCAAATGAGCCAAAAATACATCATTCAATGGACAGACTTTATATTTGTTGCCGTCGTTATTGCTTTACTTCGCAGCAAACTGCCAGTTTGGTTCAGCTTAATAAGCAGTTTTATCGGCTATTACGCTTTTTTAACTTTTCTGCCTTTTTAAACTTAAGCAAAAAAAACTAGAACTCAAGGAGTAAATTAATCCTCATCGATTAAGCTTGCGCCCTTGACCACAGTTTTCCCCTCGACCTGATCCAGTTGATAATGCTGCACATCACTATACTGTTTGATCATTTCAACCAGTTCATTGGAATGTGTGGTCAACCAAAGCTGCGTATAGCGACTTGCTTCGGCAATCAGCATCGCCAAGGCAGGTAATAAATCGGGATGTAAGCTATTTTCTGGCTCATTCAGTGCCATAAAATTTGGGGGTCTTGGACTCAATAAAGCCACAGCTAAACACAAAAACCGTAAAGTCCCATCTGAAAATTCGGCACTTTCCAAAGGTCTTAAGATCCCTTGCTTTTGCATCATCATTTGAAAGCGCCCACCCATTTCCTGCACATAAAATTGGGTCTGCGGAAAGGCTTTTTCTAGTACTTCAAACAAGGTTTCACTGTTACCACGCTCACGCAAGGTTTCAAAAGCCGCAGCTAAATTTGTACCATCATGCGCTAAAACCGGCGAACGAATACCCACCTGTGGGACACGGATCGGTGAATTTCCACTGACAGAAAACTCATGATAAAAACGCCAGTTTTTCATGGTCTCACGCACTTGTGAAACTTCGGGATATAAGTGTGGATCGGACAATTGTCCAAACACCGACTCTTCTGGTGTTAATGCCATCGGATAAGCAATCCGTTCTTCATCAACATTTTTAAGAAATGCCGCTTGGTTGGTTCTTTCCAACAACTCACTCATTTTTCGACGTTGATAGCCGCTTAACCAAATCCCTTCTACTTTGACCAAAGGATCGAGTGCAAACAAGGTGATGAGCGGTTCAGGAAAACCTATTTCAAGTTGATATTCATAATGCTCCATCTCCACTGCAAGCTTCATGCGCTTAGGGTCTTTCGATCGATCACCCGCACGGTGACCACCTGCCCACATGATTTTTTGAATCCCGCCCTCATTTGCAATAGCTTGGGATAATTGGCCATTTGCAGCTTCATGCAGGAGACGTACAGCTTTATATAGATTGGATTTACCACAACCATTCGGACCACTGACAATATTCAGACGCGATAAGGTCAGATTCATATGATGAATAGATCGAAAACCTTGAATGGTCACTGAACGGATCGTCATAAGCTACCTAAAATGAGTTGGAAATGCTGATGATTATAAGTGGATTGAATGTATATTTTGCATACACTTTATCCTAACTATAAAAAAACCCGCAAGCCGAAACTTACGGGTCTTTCATTGTACATTCTAAGTTCAATTTAACCTTAGAATAAACGGTTCATACCATTCAATGTTGCAACACGGTACGCTTCCGCCATAGTCGGATAGTTAAATGTGGTTTCTACGAAATATTTAATCGTATTGTTCGGGCTGTTCATCACGGCCTGACCAATGTGAATAATTTCCGCAGCATTATTACCGAAGCAATGAACACCTAAAATTTCTAAAGTATCACGATGGAACAAGATTTTAAGCTCGCCCACGGTGTCACCTGTAATTTGCGCACGTGCCAAATGACGGAAAGATGCCTGACCCACTTCATACGGAATTTTTTCTTCCGTTAACTGTTGTTCAGTTTTACCAATCGAAGAAATTTCAGGAATTGTATAAATACCTGTAGGAATATCCGTTACAGGTGCAATTCCTTCTTCACCGCTCATGTTAGAACCAGCACAACGACCTTGGTCATATGCAGCAGATGCAAGTGAAGGCCAACCGATTACATCGCCCGCAGCAAAGATATTCTCTACTTCAGTTTGATATTGATCATTCACGGTTAATTGACCACGGCTGTTTGGTTTGATGCCTACATTTTCTAGGCCTAAACCATCTGTGTTACCAGAACGGCCGTTACACCACAAAATCGCATCGGCTTTAATTTTCTTACCACTTTGCAAGTGAAGAACCACGTGATCATCATGTGTTTCAAGATGATCAATCTGCTCGTTGTGGCGAATCAGTACACCCTGCTCACGTAAACGATATGACAATGCATCTGAGATTTCATCGTCTAAATAGCTGAGTAATTTGTGCTGTGTATTGATCAAGTCTACTTTATGGTCTAAACCAATAAAGATAGACGCATATTCACAACCAATCACACCAGCACCATAAATGATGATTTTTTGGATTGAATAATCCAGATCCAAAATTTTGTCTGAATCAAATACGCGAGGATGATTAAAGTCTAAAGCAGCTGGACGGTAAGGACGTGAACCTGTTGCAATCACTAATTGCTGGAATACTAAAGTTTCCGTCATACCTTCATTGCTAAAAATCAAAACAGTGTTTTGATCTTGGATATACGCACGGCCGTGGAAAATATCAATTTTATTACGGTCATAAAAACGTGAATGCGTTTCAACTTGTTGTTGAATCACTTTATGCGCATTACGTAACACCTGTTTCATCGTGAACTGTTTCCATTCACCGACTTTTTGGAACATAGGGTCACGTTGGTAACGTAAAATGCTTGAAACGGTCTGACGTAATGCTTTACTTGGAATTGTTCCTACATGGGTACAGTTACCACCAAGCTGTTCACGCATATCTACAATAGCAACTCGCTTACCTGATTTAGCAAGTTTCATTGCAGCGCCTTCACCCGCAGGGCCAGAACCCAGAACTACCGCATCGTATTTCACGAAAGTTCCACTAACGACCTCTTTCTTACGTGGCATTCAACGCTCCTTTACAAATATTCTTTAATCTAGGCTGTATTATGACGTATATCCTAACTTTTTTGGATATTTAGCTCACATATATTATGTGATAACCACATTTATTATATGAATATCGTTTTCCCCCTATTTAAGCTCAAGTCCGCTATAATGATCGAGCTAATTTTTTGAATATCTCCTTGTCAAAAACAGTGGAAAAGTTGAATATGTCTGAGAACCGTAAACCTGTACAGGGTGTAAAACTTCGTGGCGCAGAAAAAGTCGCTCGCATACCTGTGAAGGTCGTGCCAACGGTTGAAACGCCTCGTAAGCCTGACTGGATTCGGGTCAAAATGGCTGCCCCTGATGAAGTTCAACGTATTAAAACAACTTTACGCGCACAAAAATTACATACCGTGTGTGAAGAAGCGGCTTGCCCGAACTTACCTGAATGTTTCGGTGGCGGTACTGCAACCTTTATGATTATGGGCGATATCTGTACTCGTCGTTGCCCATTCTGCGACGTTGCGCATGGTCGTCCCAATGCTCTTGACCCAGATGAACCACGTCACATGGCAGAAACCATTGCCAATCTTGGTTTGAAATATGCCGTAATTACGTCGGTCGACCGTGATGACCTAGTTGATGGCGGCGCACAGCACTTTGTTGACTGTATTAAAGAAGCTCGTGACTTGAGTCCAAAAACACTTTTGGAAATTCTAGTTCCTGACTTCCGTGGTCGTATGGATGTTGCCCTTCGTATTATGACGGAGTGTCCACCTGATGTCTTTAACCACAACATTGAAACCGTGCCACGTTTGTATAAAGCAATGCGTCCGGGTTCTGACTACCAACACTCTTTAAACTTATTAAAAATGTTTAAAGAATACTGCCCAGATGTTCCAACAAAATGTGGTTTGATGGTCGGTATTGGTGAAACTGAAGAAGAAGTGATCGCGTTATTAGACGACTTAAAAGCACACGATGTTGACTATGTCACCATTGGTCAGTACTTACAGCCCTCTAAAGAACATGCACCGATCGATCGTTTCGTTACACCTGAAGAGTTTGATCGTTACACAGCACATGGTCAAAAGCTTGGTTTCAAAAACATTTGGGCTGCACCAATGGTTCGTTCAAGCTACTTTGCTGACCGTCAATACTATGGTGAGCCAGTACCTGCGGTACGTCGTAAAACTGATCCTGCAAAGAAAATTGCAGTTCAAACGATTGAAGCTTAATCACGCAAAGATTTAAAACATCGCAAATTAAAGCCCTCATTGATTGAGGGCTTTTTTTGTGGCTTTCACACACTCAGCCCAATTCGTTTCCCAATATAAGATCTTTCGAAAATAGTGCGTTCCTTAAACGTTATCCAATATATCGAATCATCCAAGTTTACGTAATGTGACATTTTTTTGCCCGATAGGGATTGTATTGTGATTATTTATTAATCAATCTATTGATAACACTTTATTTGCGCTTTCATTATATTCGCGCAATTGTCCAATCACACTCACCAGCCGAGTGATGCCATTTTGACAGTCTCATGCACTTTAAAATCAGAAAGACAAAAGATGAGATCATTTTTAAACGCATGTAGGCTGTTTTAAACGCATAACGCTCTGGCCCTTGTCACTGGAGCCATAACAAATGCTATTTATACTCAGTGCAGTACTCTTTATTTTTGCTCTTTGGGCCGTTTTTTTCTTTGAACTTTCACGAGCTGTAGGCGCAATAACACTGATATTTGTTTCAATTGCACTCGCCTTTTTAAGCCCATGGTCATTAATACTTGGCATCCCTCTTATTGCTTTAAGTTTAGTTATGTTGATTAACCCACTGCGGCTCAATCTGCTCACCAAACCTGCCTATAAAACCTTAGCAAATGCGATGCCGAGTATGAGTATTACGGAACGTGAAGCGTTAGATGCAGGAACAAGTTGGTGGGAAAAAGAGCTATTTATGGGCGCGCCTGATTGGAAAAAATTTGAGGCTTATCCCTACCCTCAGCTCAGCGCTGAAGAACAATCCTTCATTGATAATGAAGTCGAACAACTTTGTGCCATGCTCAACGAATGGGATATTCACCATAAACATAAAGACCTCCCACCAGAGGCTTGGCAATTTATTAAAGATAATGGTTTCTTAGGACTGGTGATTCCAAAATCTTACGGGGGCCGTGAATTTAGCTCATTTGCACAAAGCCGTGTCATGAGCAAGATTGCATCTCGCTCACTGACTGCCGCAGTCAGTTGTATGGTGCCCAACTCTCTTGGACCGGGCGAATTACTTCTACACTATGGTACCGAAGCACAAAAAGACCGATACCTCCCTGGCCTTGCAAAAGGTGAAGAAATTCCATGTTTTGGACTCACAAGCCCTGAAGCAGGCTCAGATGCAGGCGCTATTCCAGATACAGGTGTTGTCTGTTATGGCACCTTTGAGGGACAACAAGTGCTCGGCTTAAACATGAATTTCTCTAAACGCTGGATTACCCTTGCACCGATTGCCACCGTCATTGGTCTGGCATTTAAGCTATACGACCCAGATGGCTTATTGGGAGATACAAATAAAACGGAATATGGCATCACTTGTGCGCTGCTACCAGCGAGTCATGACGGTGTCATTACAGGACCACGTCATAATCCAGGCTCACCGTTTATGAATGGGACAGTTGAAGGCAAAGATGTGTTTATACCCTTAGACTGGATCATTGGTGGGATTGAAAATGCCGGCAAAGGCTGGCGTATGCTAATGGAATGCTTAGCGGTCGGTCGTGGTATTTCACTCCCTGCGTTGTCAACGGCAGCCGGAGAAATGGCATATTTAAATGTTGGTGCATTTGCCAAAGTTCGTCAGCAATTTAAAATTTCTGTAGGTAATTTTGAAGGTGTGCAAGAAGCATCGAGTGATATCGCATCAGATGCTTATATGCTTGAAGCATTCCGCTATTTGGTGACATGTGGTTTAAACCAAGGCGGCAAACCTGCTGTAATGACTGCAATGGCCAAATCCTATGCCACTGAAACCATGCGGAAAGTGGTGAATCATGGCATGGACATCGTCGGTGGACGTGCCGTGCAAATGGGACCTCGTAATTTTTTAGCTTTGAATTATCAGGCCATTCCCGTATCAATTACCGTCGAAGGCGCCAATATTTTAAGTCGCTCTCTGATGATTTTTGGACAAGGCTCCATGCGTTGTCATCCATATTTATTTGAAGAGCTACAATTACTTCAAGCCGAAGATAAAAACGCTGCACTCAATACATTCAATGAAATGCTCTTTAAGCACTTAGGCTATACCTTTAACCGAACTGCACGTGCCTTTGCTTATGCGTTCACTGGTGGCCCATCAGACTCACCTGCTTCAGCGGATGAATTTAGTCGCCCCTACTATAAAAAAATTAATCGATTCAGTGCCGATTTCGCGCTGACTGCAGATATGTGTCTTGGCCTTTTAGCCGGCGATATTAAACGTAAAGAAATGCTCTCTGGCCGACTTGCAGACATTCACTCTTATTTATTTATAGCAACGGCTATTCTTAAATATTATGAACAAGGTCAAAGAAGCGAAGCTGAACAATTACATGCGCAACTTGCATTAGATAAAGCTTTGTACAATGTTGAAGAAGCTTTCCAGGGCTTATTTGATAACTTCCCAATGCGACTAGCAGCAAGCGTAGTAAAAATCATCTGCTTTCCGTTTGGACGAGTTGTTGCCAAACCTACAGACCGTTTAAAACGTGAAGTTGCCACTCAAATGATGCTAGACAATACTTTCCGCCAAGAACTGAAAAAGCACGTGTATTACAGCACTGCAGCAGATGAAGTTTCTGGTCGTATGGAAAATGCCTTTTTACAATTGTTGAAAATTGAACCGCTGTGGAACCAATTTAAAAAAGCTGAATCTAAAGGCCAATTTAAAGGTTTAACTTTTGAAGCACATATAGTCGATGCAATTGCACAAAAATTCATTACAGCCTCTGAAGCTGAACAGCTCAGCACTTACAACATTCAACGTTATGACAGCATGCTCACAGATGTATTTGACATGCAGCTCATCCACGAACTTGAGTTATCCAATCCACATTTAACCGTTACACCAGAAGTGAAAAAGCAACAACACACCGATGATGAACCAGAAGCCTTCCTGCGTTATTAATCAGCTTCTGCATCGCTTTTAAGCTTTATTTTTCTCAAAATAAAAGCCATTCCATTCTTAAACAATGGGATGGCTTTTTTATACGACCATCAGCCAATGGTATCGCAGAGTCAAAGGTATAGGCTGTACTGCAAAATTACATCACAGAGGGTTTGCTACATGTCACAACCAGATTATGAAAATGGCTTAAAAGTTCGTACTGAAGTTATGGGTGAAAGTTTCGTTAAACGTGCTCAAGACAATACCGTGCCATTTACTCAACCTTTGCAAGATTGGATTAATGAGCATGCATGGGGTTCAACTTGGCAGCGTGAAGGCGTTTTACCCCGTAAATATCGCTCACTGATTACCATTGCATTTTTAACTGCACAAAAAAGTCCAACAGAACTCAAGGGTCATGTCCGAGGTGCTTTAAATAATGGGGCGACTGTAGAAGAAATTCAGGAAGTGTTACTTCATAGTTTGCCATATTGTGGCGCACCGGCGACTCAAGAAGCCTTTCGTGCGGCACTTGAAGTCATTAATGACTATCAAAAATCTGAATAAGTTACTGCGTTATAAAACGGCTTTAGAAAACTACGATTATTGTGGTTTTCTAAAGGGTTTCATCTTGTTTTTAACTTACGACCTTAAATGCAGTGAATCCCGAATCAAATCCAGTAGACATTAAAATTATAGAAGAATTCATTCACTTCAAATCGAACTTGATATCCCAATTCTGTAAGCTCAGCAGATAAACTTCGAATCTCTTCTAAAGCTAAATGCTTGGGTAAAACCGTAAATACGGCGGTATTCCCCTGTTTGGCATTTTCCTCAATCAGCAAAGCCAAACGTGTCTTATATAAGGCGATATCTAAATTGGCTTGACTGGATAAAACTTTGGCATATTCTGCGGGTAAAAAGCTCATATTCTTATACGCTTATCTGATTATTATTGCTTATAAATTAAGCCAAATTCAGCAAAGTGTTCAATGCATTTTTGTAATTGATATTTCAATTACAAAGCGCATTGTTTGGCGCAAACGATGCTCTTCAAAGCGATATACAAAAAAAGGTACTCAAAAGAAATCCCTCATGAAGAGGGATTTTCTATGCTAGCGGGGTAATGGAATATATTGCGAGTCACTGTTTTGAGTTTGCGGTTTACGCTCTCCCACTTGTACAGGTAATGTCATCGCCTTTCCGTCTCGCTCAATGTCAATTTGCATAGTGCTCAATGGCGCTTGTTGTGCAACGTAATTGATTAAATGTGAGGTCGAGGTAATCAGCTCATTATTCACTTTCATGATTTTATCACCACGTTTTAAACCTGCTTGTGCTGCAGGTCCATTGCGAATGACATCTGCGACAATCACGCCATTCACCCGTGGATCTAAAATATTTTCTTGTTTAATTGGAAGTAAACTAATACCTAACCAACCACGTACCACTCGCCCATCTTTTAAAATAGCGTTCAGCACTTGTTGGCACACTTTTGCAGGAATGGCAAAACCAATCCCCAAAGAGCCACCTGACTGCGAGAAGATCGCGGTATTTACACCAATTAAGTTCCCTGCAACATCAATTAAAGCACCACCAGAGTTGCCGGGGTTGATCGCCGCATCTGTTTGAATAAAGTCTTCGTAAGTGTTGATTCCCAAATCTGAACGACCTGTAGCTGAGATAATCCCTTGCGTAACCGTCTGACCCACGCCAAAAGGGTTACCAATCGCTAGGACGACATCACCGACTTCATTGCCACTTAGCTTAAATGGCAAAACCGGTAATTGACTCATTTCAATCTTAATCACAGCTAGGTCTGTATCTGGGTCTGTACCCACAACTTTCGCTTCAGCACGACGACCATCATGTAAAGCCACAACGATCTGATCGGCCTGTGCGATCACGTGGTTATTCGTCAAAATATAGCCATCTGGACGAACAATCACACCTGAACCTAAACTATTTTCGTTTTGATTGGTTTGATCTGGAAGTTGATTACCAAAAAACTCACGGTAAACCGGATCATTTAATAAAGGATGATCCAATTGTTTCACTTTTTGCGTAGTGAAAATATTGACAACCGCTGGAGCAGCAACTTTTACCGCAGCACTATACGAAACTACACCGCCTGTACGCGACGTATCAATGAGGGGCTCAACCTTTTCTGCAGGCATTTTAACCCCATCTGGGGCAATGGGTGCTTTAGGTTTTTGAACCTGTTGCCATGTAAAGAAACCGATGATCACAAGTATTAATAATACCCAAGGTAACCATGTAAAGGTCCGACGCACGTCTATATCCTCTAAATTTTATAATTCATTGATGGCTAAATAATTTATATCGTATTGTAATGTAATCTTTTCAACAAATTTATAAATAAACACAGAGATTTGTGATTCTTTAGTTACAATTTAAACAATCGTAAATTTTGATGCATCTTTTTGAGATTTTGGACAGTATATGGCTCAGTTAAGTGAAATTATTCAATGGTGTGACAGCACACTCAAAGCACATGAATTTAAGGACTATGCTCCCAACGGCTTGCAAATCGAAGGCTCAGCAGAAGTGCATAAAATTTTATGTGCAGTTACCGCGTCACAAACAGCGATTGAAGCCGCGATAGCAGCAAAAGCTGATTTGCTATTGGTACACCATGGTTATTTTTGGAAAGGTGAAGCTTACCCAATCACAGGTATGCGTGGCAAACGAATCAAAAGCCTGATCAAAAAAGATATTTCATTAGTTGGCTATCACTTACCTTTAGATAGTCACCCTACTTTAGGTAATAATGCAGCGATAGCAAATTTGCTCGAATTAGAGAATATTGAAGCCTTAGATCCTACTGAGCGCAATCCTATTGGTAATGTTGGTTATTTAAAACAAGCAATGACTCCAGCGGCGTTTAAAGACTTCGTTTCTGAAAAATTAGGATTTGATGTCATTCACCTGCCGGCAGATAAACCATCGATTCAAAAAATTGGTTTGTGTACGGGTGGCGCACAAGACTTTATTGGCAAAGCCGCTGCATTAGATTGTGATGCATACATTTCAGGTGAAGTGAGTGAACGTACTTTTTACGAAGCTGAAGAATTAAATGTGCATTATTATGCCTGCGGACATCATGCAACTGAAAGATATGGTGTACAACGACTCGCAAAAGCTATTTCAGAACAGTTCAATATTGAGTATAGTTATTTCGAATTAAACAACCCGATTTAATTTAAATCGTTCTGGTCTTTGGCTCAGTCCTTATACGTATATTTTCAGGCTTTATTCTGTATTGTTATTTATAAGCAATGCGCATTTTACTGCAAGAATCTATTACAATAACGGCACTTAATGTCAAAACCCAGCAAAATGCAAGGAATTGAAAACATGACAACGATTACTTTACCAGCGTTACCTTACGGTTACGAAGATCTTGCTCCGCACATCAGCAAAGAAACTTTAGAATACCATCACGACAAACACCACAATACTTATGTGGTTAACCTAAACAAAGCAATTGAAGGTACTGACCTTGCTGGCAAAACTTTAGAAGAAATCATCACTGCTGTTAAAGGCGATGCTTCTAAAGCTGGTATCTTCAACAATGCAGCTCAAGTATGGAACCACACATTCTACTGGAACTGTATGGCTAAAAACGGTGGCGGTAAAGCTACTGGCGCTTTAGCAGCTAAAATCGATGAAGCTTTCGGTTCTTACGAAAAATTCGCTGAAGAATTTGCAAATGCTGCTGCAACTCAGTTCGGTTCAGGTTGGGCTTGGTTAGTTGCTGACGAAGTAAACGGCAACCTTTCTATCCTTAAAACTTCAAATGCTGACACTCCACTTGCTCACGGTAAAGTTGCTGTGTTGACTATCGACGTTTGGGAACACGCTTACTACATCGATTTCCGTAACGCTCGTCCTAAATACATCTCTACTTTCCTAGAAAGCCTAGTGAACTGGGACTACGCAAACGCTAAATATGCAGGTCAAGCTGCTGGCGTTGAAAAATAAGTTTGAAACCTTATTTTAAAGTCAAAAAAATCACCCTTTTAGGGTGATTTTTTTATGGGCTCTACAATTTGTAAAGTTATAAAAGGTATTAGAACTTCTCTTTTTTGTTTTAGTTTCAGTGAAACTAAAATAAGCTATGCAACATGGACTATTTTTCCCATGTTGCATGATAAACATTTTAAAAATTCAAAATCCATAGGTATAGCCTTTCAACAACCCACACAAGACTCTGAAATTTATTAAAATTAAGATGTTTTCGAATACCATGTATTAAGTTAATTGTAGGAGAACCAACATAGTTATATTTTTTGGAGTATAACTACGCAATTATCACCTTACGAGATCATTTACGCCTAAATGACCAAACTTGCCATTTATTAGACGACCATCATCTAACTGCACATTTTTAAATTCAATTGTTCCCTCTGAATCATTGACAGTTACACCAGTACAATGATTATCCGTCAATTTACAGTTCCATTTCAGATAAATATTCACATTTAATTGACCCTTCTGTGGTCTTTGATACGCTACATTTACATTTTTAGTTATAGTATCGTATTTCACTGTGAACTCGAGATCAGATTGATTATCTCGACTCATAAAGCGAAAATATTTACTTTCATTTTCTGCATATACCGCTGCTGCAACTGTTGCATCAATTTTAAAAACTTCATCTCCTGCAATGACTTGACCATAAGGAACTTTTTTCACAAAACCTCCAGATACTTTTAAGTCTGGAGAAGCAATATATTCAATAGGGTTAGTAAATAAGTTATTGATGAATTTAAAGGTCGTTATACCATTTTCATAATCTGTATTTAATA
Source organism: Acinetobacter sp. YH12098 (assembly GCF_013419235.1). Classification (NCBI taxonomy): domain Bacteria; kingdom Pseudomonadati; phylum Pseudomonadota; class Gammaproteobacteria; order Moraxellales; family Moraxellaceae; genus Acinetobacter; species Acinetobacter sp. YH12098. The sequence continues at coordinate 2,639 of NZ_VPAO01000052.1, read as the reverse complement.
TAAAATCTCGATTGAAGTATCCCTTATATATGTGCACATCTTTAGGTTGCTCATTACTGAAATAATTCCCCTCTGTTAAGATAAATCTATCGTGATCAAGATCCACAGGATTATTAAAATTAAAATAGTATTCTTTATCGGTCGTAAAACTTAAAACAGAACTAGTTTTCCAATCCAAAAATTTTTCTATTGTTGCAGGTTTACCATTAACAACTAAGTCTGATTCCGCATGATATTCATTAAATCGTTTGGTGTTCCACACTGGCCAATCAGAATTTACTTCAAACTTAACAGAGCCCTTAATTTTAGCTGTAGATGCAAAGCCAATATTATTTAAACGTCCTGCTATAGAACCATTTGCGTCTATAATAAAGTAAGTTTTACCATTACTCTGCTTTTCAATTTTATAAGAAAATGTATCGCTGCATGAATTTTGACATTGAACTCTCAGATACCCGTTATCATTCTCTGAATAGCTAAAAACTCCAACTTTATCGTCATTAGGATAAAAATAAAGACCCGCCAAATTATTAATATGGGCAGACAAATCATTGCTTGGTGTAAGAATTTCTAAATCCCACATATTATTGTTTGTAGCAGATGCTTCAATCACACTATCTGTGTGAAATGGTGAAAACTTGATGGTTGAGTGATTAGCAATGCCAGAATTTTCAATTTCAAAATAGCCATGCGTCAAATCTGGACTTAGTACAGTAGTTTCTTCAATAGGCTTCGGTACAGATGTTTCTGATGACGTTGGACTACTTTCTCCTCCCCCTCCACCACATGCGACTAATAAAATAGATAAAAGAGTTAAAGGGAATAATTTTCTTCTAAGGTGAAGCATATAAATCCTTGTTTAAAAAATAAATTTTTAAATTTTATAAAAATACTGAATTTAGACTACTTTTGTAAATATTCAATACCATTTCATAAAACAATGAAACTTTGCCTAGTTCTTATACAGGAAGCTAAGCCACTTGTGTACTTAGACGATTTTTTTATCTAAAAATTATTAAAAAATCTTCTATTTATTTTAAAAACTGTAATTGGCCGTCTAATTATTGCCCAATGTAACAAAATAGCGATCATACAAAATGACAGTGCGTACTTCTCTCAGCATGTCTAAAACAAGAATAGCGATCTAACGCAACCTTACTCACCATTTCATCCATTACTCTTCAAACTATAATCACCAAAGTATTCTGATGACTTTTAACTCAATAAAAGCTTAAAAGAATCAATAAATAAGCAACAAACTCATCTTTGGATAATAAAAAAACATTTAAGCGCTTTATCTTTTATTTTTACTTGACCACTTTAAAATTCATCCCTAAAATGCGCATCAGATTCTCCAATAGCTCAGTCGGTAGAGCGACGGACTGTTAATCCGCAGGTCCCTGGTTCGAGCCCAGGTTGGAGAGCCATCTATTCTTCCATAGCTCAGTCGGTAGAGCGACGGACTGTTAATCCGCAGGTCCCTGGTTCGAGCCCAGGTGGAAGAGCCAGATTCTAAAAACCCACTCATTACGAAGTGGGTTTTTTATTGCCTATTCATTAATATGAGTACACCTACTTTATTGTTTTTACATTCCCCAAAGTATGTGTATAAGTACCCACTTGCCTGATTCGGCTATTTTTAAAACACTTAATTTGATTTTTCTGTATTTTATTTAAATCAGGCTTGACCACCCTGCCATACATCTTTAGAATCCGTTTCAGATTCTCCAATAGCTCAGTCGGTAGAGCGACGGACTGTTAATCCGCAGGTCCCTGGTTCGAGCCCAGGTTGGAGAGCCAGATTCTAAAAGCCCACACATTATGTCGTGGGCTTTTTTTATGCTCTAGGCTTTTATTTTTAAGATAAGAATCACTTGCTCTATGACCTAAGCTATTCACCGACCTCTCCTTCCACATTAGAAAGAATAGTCAAAGCTTAAGTTTTAAAAACGCTTTATATTAAAGGTGTTTATATTTAATACATTCAGCCTAAATTTCCTTATTTTTTGCAATTCTGACTTGACCTCACCGCATTTGCCCCATAGAATGCGTGCAGATTCTCCAATAGCTCAGTCGGTAGAGCGACGGACTGTTAATCCGCAGGTCCCTGGTTCGAGCCCAGGTTGGAGAGCCAAATTCTAAAAGCCCACGCATCATGACGTGGGCTTTTTTCATATATGTTGTTTATTCCGTGCCAGATCTCAGTCAGTTCATATTTTTTATTATTGGTTGCTTGGCAACTTTTGCCCTTGTCTGCTTAGTCTTTCCGAGACTGTTTAGAAGCAAACAAAAGTTTTTCCCACGTCGTGTAATCACTGCCTTTGAAAGTAAGATGTTTCATCGTTTAAATGAAGCATTTCCGAACTACCACATTTTAGCCCAAGTGGCTTTTAGCGCACTGATCACCAATCAAAATTACAAAATCAGAAATAGATTTAATCGAAAAGTCACTGATTTTGTCATACTTGACCAAACTTATAATGTATTAGTGATAATCGAACTGGATGACCCCAGTGTTAGCGGCAGTGTAAAAATGACCCCCTAATGGCATTTAAAAACTGACCCCCTTGGTTAATATAGCGGTCATTTTGGACTGCTCAACATGTTAACTTTGGAGCAAGCAGTGACAATCCAAATAC